>NZ_BMDZ01000017.1 GCF_014636235.1 Tistrella bauzanensis | reverse complement strand
GGAGGACGGGCCGCCTCACGCCGTCCCAGGCGACGGTGACGCTCTAAACCAGCCCGCCGCGCTCATTGCGCGACAGCCTCTATAGTGGCGCCACGCCGCCATGGTCAAGGCTGCGCATGCGGCCACAGGCCGACCATTTCTCAGCCAAGAGACACCAACGACCCGAATACATACCAAAGCATGCGCGCGGAGCGATGGCGCGTGCCGAATTTTCGCGGTACGGTTGCTACCATAAGTACAGTGATCCGTATAATCTCCCGGTTCAGTTGCCGTCTTTCGCGCAGCCCGACCCGGAGCCCGCCATCGTGTCCGTCGCCACCTCGACCACCCGCATCACGCTTTCGACCGCCCGCACCACCCTGACGCTGTGCCTGCTGAGCCTTGGCCTTGCCCTGTCGGGGCCGGCACAGGCCGCCGACATCACCGGGCGCGCCAGCGTGATCGATGGCGACACCATCGAGATCCAGGGGCAGCGCATCCGGCTCTATGCCATCGATGCGCCGGAAAGCTCCCAGATCTGCGCCGATGCCGACAACCGCGCCTGGCGGTGCGGGCGCGACGCGGCCCTGCTGCTCGACCGGCTGCTGTCCGGCCGCACCGTCGCCTGTACCACTGTCGACCGCGACCGCTATGGCCGCGTGGTGGCGCGCTGCGCCGTGGCTGGCGAGGATATGAACCGGCGGATGGTGGCCGAGGGGCTGGCCGTTGCCTATACCGCCTATGGCCGCGACTATGCGCCCGACGAGGCCGGGGCGCGAACAGCCCGGCGCGGGTTGTGGTCCGGGCGGTTCGTGATGCCATGGGATCATCGCAAAGGCGTGAAGCTGTCGCCGCCACCCGCCGGGCAGGCAGCACCCCCCGATCGCAAGCCGGCATCACCCGCCCCCGCCACCCCTGCGGCCGGGTCCGCCGCCGGCTGCAAGATCAAGGGCAACATCTCCAGCGATGGCCGCAAGCTGTATCACCTGCCCGGCGGGCGGTCTTACGAGCAGACCCGGATCAACGAGAGCGATGGCGAACGCTGGTTCTGCACCGAAGCCGATGCCCGGGCCGCCGGCTGGGCGAAGGCGGGCGGCTGAACGCCCTGAATCCGCACCCCGGCCTGTGCGACACCTTCTGTACGAGGCAAGGTCACAACCTGTTCATCGGCTGAACACAGCCGCCGGGCGCGGGGATGCGGCATGATCATCCGATCACGCCGCATATCCGAGATCTGCGGCCGGATCTGATGGAACGGAACAGACAGATGGACGACCCCCACCACCCACGCGCCTGCGAAAACGCCAGCCGCCGCCGCCTGGCCGGTCGTCGTGCCACGCGGCGTCGGCGGATCATCGTGACCGCCGCGGCCGGAACGGCGCTGGCCGCGATGCTGGGTGGCAACCCGGCCATTGCCGATGACGACCACGACCAGCCGGCCAGCCGACGCGTGATCGCGGCAATTCCCGGCCTGGAGGTCAGCCTGGTCATTCCGGCCGCAAGCGGGCATCCCAGCCGGTTGAACGGCCATGGCGACCGCTATTACGGCGATGACGACGATGATGACGACGGCGACCGCCTGTCGCGTCCGTTCGACCGCTTCGATGGGAATGATGATGATGACTGACCACAGGTCACGGTCTTTTGCGGCCATGATTGCCGCTATGGCCATTCTGGCCGCAAGTGCTGCAGTCGCTCAGCCCCCCGGCCATGCGAAAGGCGGCCATGGAGCCGGCGGCCCGGAGCAGGCGGCGCACGGCAAGGACAAGGCTGGCCGGGGCAGCCCCGACATCAAGGACCACGGTCATGACCGCGGCGGATCATATGCCCCGTCTTCGCTGATCACACTCAACGTCATCACCACCGACGAGCGCCGGATCATTTACGACTATATCAACCGCCACGACCCGCTGTTCAGGCCGGCGCCGCTGCCACCGGGGATCGCGCGCAATTACGCACGCGGCAAACCGCTGCCGCCCGGCATTGCGAAGAAGCAGTTGCCAGGGCCGCTGCTTGGCCGGCTGCCGCAGCGCGACGGCTATGAATGGCGGCAGGTCGGCTCTGACATCGTGCTTCTGGCCGCCGCGACCGGCATCATCGTCGACATACTGGACAATGTCATAGACTGATGATGACGGTCGTCATATGACCTCCTGCCCTGGCATGCCGCTTGCCCATGCGGAGTGCAACGGTATCCGCGCCATGCGGCGGGCGCCATGGCAGGAAGTCACACCATATATCCCACGCACATGCAGGCAGTCACATACGGGTGGAACGCCCGGTCTCCACGATCAGCGCATGGACCAGAGCCGCCTGCGCCAGTGCTCTCTGCCAGTGACGCCAGCATGTCGTGCGGTCGAGGTTCAGATCGCCGGCGATCACCTTCCACAGCCGGCCTTCGGCCCGGGCCCAGATGATCCGGCGATGCAGCGGGTCCAGCTTCAGGCCGATCTCCAGCGCCAGGTCCAGACGCGATATCTCGGCGGCCCCCGGCGCCGGCCCCCGGCTGGCGGCCACGCCCCTGCCGGCTGGCCGGTCGACGCCCAGCCCCAGTTCATCCCACGACACCCGCGCCCGCATCGGCCGCTCGGCCGGCGGCAGACGGCGCAACGTGTGAATGGCTTCATCGAACAGCGCCTTGACAGGCGCGAGCAGGTCCTGCGCGCCAGGCGCGTATCGGGCGTCGCGCTCCATATCATAGATCGTGCCCTTGGTGTCAAAGCTGTGGGTCATTGGACAGTGCCTCCCGTTTCAGTTGCGTCGCTTCAGATTGACCACGGATAGCCATCTGATCAAGCAAAATATGTCCGTTTTGGCCATTGCAATTTGCGGCCACATCGACCACTTTCTGGCCATGGATAACCGCATTCGCATGTGGCGTGAACGCCGCGGCTTGACCATGGCGGAGCTTGGTCAGCGCGTCGGCACCGAAGCGTCACAGATCAACAAGCTGGAAAAAGGCAACCGTCGGTTGACAGCCGAATGGATGGGCAGGCTTGCCCGGGCGCTGGATTGCGCGCCCGCCGACCTGTTGATGCCTGACCCGGCCGGATTGGCCGCAGAACTTGGCGAAGCGCCGCCACCGCCATCGCCCCTGGCGCCACCCGCCGGCTATGCCGCCACCGGCCATATGGCATCGGGGCCCCGCCGCACTGCCGCCGGCCATGATGTGCCGACCGATGCGGTCACCCTGACCGGGGCCGCGCCACGCGACCTGCCGGTGTTCGGCGCGGCGGTGGGCGGCGACGACGGCGCCTTCGATTTCAACGGTGCCGTCAACGAATATGTCGCCCGCCCCCCGATCCTGGCCGGTGTTGCCAACGGCTATGCGGTCTATGTTCAGGGCGAGAGCATGGAACCGCGCTATTTTGCCGGCGAACTGGTGCATGTGAACCCCAACCGGCCCATCACCGCCGGCTGTTTCGTGGTGGTTCAGATCCGCACCGGCGACCCGCACATGCCGACGCGCGGCCTGATCAAACAGTTCGTCCGCCGCACGGCGTCGCGGCTGTGCCTGCGCCAGTTCAATCCGCGTGCCGATCTGGATCACGATCTGGCCAGCGTGCTGACCGTGCATCGCATCGTCGGTGCCAGCGATTACGGTTGATCGCCTGCCGTCAGGCGACGCGCAAGTCGCGCCTCGACCATCCGCTCCACGGCATCGGGGCCGATCTTCAGCCGGCGCAGGGCATCCGGCACCGTCGCCCGCAGATAGGTTGCCGCCGCTTCGGCGATGTCGCCCCCGGCCGGGCCTGCGCCCGGCACCACGCCCGGCTGACCCAGCGCCCGATCAACCGCACGCTCCAGCGCCGCCTCAAGATAGGCGCGCACCCGGTCGTCGCGGGCGACACCCGCCCAGCTTGCAATCCGGCCCAGCGCCCAGGCACCCGCCACCATCACCGCGGCACCGGCAAGCTCACCGACGGCACCGCCCAGACGATCGGCCACCAGGCCGGCCGCCACCGTGACCAGCATGTCGATACCGGTGGTCTCGGCCGGGGTCAGGTCGAGGCTGGTGGCCGCCATGGCCGATACGGCCATAAACGGCGAGAGCCCGGCCACCATGGCCATGGTGGCGAGGGTGGTCCATCTCCGGCAGGTCATCACACCGCCTCCCGCTCAACCCCGCGCGGGCCGGTCAACACCAGCGCGCGGGCGTGAAGGTCGAACACCCGCCGCATCCAGCCGCGGCCAAAGCGCGGAAATCCCGGACGGGTGACATAGATCTGCACGCGCCCCACGGCCATCTCGCCCAAGGCATCGGTCAGGCGCTGCGGTCGTTCGGCCACTGCGGCGGCGGCACTCAGGCTGCGTGGGCCGATCACCCCGTCGGGGGCGGTGCCCACCGCCTGCTGCAACAGCCGTGCGGCTCTGGGCACGCCCAGATTGACCGCCGTGTCGAAGGCAAACAGCGCCAGCGCCGGTGGCAGCAGGTCGGCGCGCAAGGGCTGCCAGAACTGTGCGGCATACAGCGCCGCCGCATCGTCTCGGGTCAGCTTGCGGATCTGTGCAGGGTTCGCCTGCGGATCGACCCGGCGCAGAAACGCCAGGCTGATGCCCCAGCGGGTGATACCGCCCGGGTCCAGCGGGTCGTCGGTCACCTGACCGCCACCTTCCCAGGCCAACACGATACCGAGTGCGGCCGGAAACAGCCGCCCTGGCACAGGGGCACCAATGGCGGTACCGGAATCAAAGGAGATTGTGGTCATGATCGCACCTCCCCTATCCGCCACGACGTGTGGCGATCAGGCGCACGATCAGTTCCTCAAGGCCGCGTGGCCCGAGATAGGCGATGGTGACGATGGCCGCGGTGCGCGGCGGGCCGGTCAGGCCCAGCTGATGGGCCATGCCATCGGCGATCATCCCTATGGCGACCGCGGCGACCAGTTCCCACCAGAGATGTTTGGAAAAAAACCGCCGACGGCCGCGCTGAACCTCGCCCACATGGACGAGCAGCCGGCCCAGATAGGCGGCGAGAACGGTGAGGCCGATGAGGTCGGCGGTTTCCCGGATGCCCGACCACAGGCCCTGAAGAAAATCCGGCATACTGCGTGTGTCCCGGTTGATTGGCGATCAAGGCCGCCCTGACCGCGGATTGCGACAGACGCCTTGTGTCCCCAGCATGCCGCCCGAACACCGAAGCCGCATGCGTTGATATGCGGCAACTTGCGGCATCATTTCCGAAATCGGTCATCTTTTGATTGTGTCGCGAACCGAAGAGTAGTCTGCACGGGGTGGACTGCGTGGCATCAAGCCCCGGCACTGTCGACAGCCGGCCCGGTGCACCCTATCTTTGCGGAAGGTCACGGCGGCGCAGGCGATGGCCGTCCCGCCCTGCCGCCCCGCCTTGCCAACTGCCCCGCCGACACCCGGAAAGGTTACCGCCATGGATGACGCCACCCAGACAGCCCCTGTGGCGCCGGCCATGTTCCGGGCCGGGCTGCGGCGCCTGGCGGGCGGCGTGACCATCATCGCCACCGGCAGCCATGGCGCCCGTGCCGGGTTGACGGCAACCGCCGTGATGTCGCTGACCGCCGAGCCCCCCCGGCTGGCGGTCGCCATCAACCGCAACGCCGGCGCCCATGACCTGATCCTGGGTCAGCGCCGCTTCACCATCAATCTGCTGGCGGCCGATCATGGCCACCTTGCCCGGCTGTTCGCCGGCGGCGACCCGTCGCGCACGGGCGAGGCCCGGTTCGACGACAGCTTGTGGACGACCGGCCTGACCGGCGCGCCGTTGCTGGCGCCGGCTGCAGCCAGCCTGGATTGCCGGCTGGTCGACAGCCTGGGCTTTGAAAGCCACACGCTGCTGGTCGGCGCCGTGGTCGACGTGAAGGCTCGCGATGCCGCAACCGCGCTGATCTATCACGACGGCTGCTTTGCTGGGCTCACACCGATCGATTGACCCGGGTGCCGGCCCCTGCCCATTCATGCCACGCAGTCATCACTTGGTCGCGGCCTGCCGATCTGTTGGGATGCGTAGATGGCAGCGATCACTGACCAGACGGACAATCACACACTTGCAGATATGGCACGAGGCGGATATGGCACGATGGCGGACACGGATGCGTTTCCGGAGACAGCGCTTCTCGACGTCGGACGCAATTGCTGGCGGGTGGAGCGTGCCGACCGTTTCGCCCTGATCATCGACGCCGACGACTATTTCACCGCCGCAAGGCTGGCGATGATGTCGGCCAGGCGCAGCATTCTGCTGATCGGCTGGGATTTCGACGCCCGCATCAAGCTTGGCCCCACCGCGACCGACGGGCCGGTGAAGCTCGGCGATTTCATCCTGTGGCTGGCCCGGCGCACGCCTGGGCTGGAGATCCGGCTTCTGCGCTGGGACACCGGCGCGTTCAAGGCGCTGTTCCGGGGCGACACCATCTACAGCCTGCTGCGCTGGAAGATCCATCCGCGCATCACGCTGAAGCTGGACGGGGCACATCCCTTTGCCAGTTCCCATCACCAGAAGATCGTGGTGATCGACGACCGTCTGGCGTTCTGCGGCGGAATCGACATGACCGGCGATCGCTGGGACCGGCGCGCCCATGACGATCACGATCCCAACCGGCTGGGCCCCGACGGCCGCCCGCGCGGCCCCTGGCACGATGCCACCAGCGTGCTCGACGGTCCCGCCGCGGCGGCGCTGGCTGAACTGGCGCGCGATCGGTGGCTGGCGGCCACGGGCGAAATCCTGCCGCCGGTCAACGATGGTGTCGACTGCTGGCCAGCCCCGATGCAGCCCGGCTTCCGCAATGTCGACATCGCCATCGCCCGCACGCGGCCGAAGATGGACGGGGTGGAGCCGCAGCACGAGATCGAGGCGCTGTATCTGGATCTGATCGCGCGGGCCCGGCACCTGATCTATGCCGAAAGCCAGTATTTCGCCTCACGCCGCGCGGCGCGCGCCATCGCGGCCCGGCTGGTGGAGGATGACGGGCCCGAAATCATCATCATCAACCCGGTCACCGCCGATGGCTGGCTGGAGCCGGTGGCGATGGACACCGCCCGCGCCCGGCTGATCGAGGCGCTGCGCCGCATCGACCGGCATGGCCGGCTGAAGGTCTATCATCCCCACACCGAAGGCGGCGCACCGATCTATGTCCACGCCAAGATCACCATCGTCGACAACCGCTATCTGCGGATCGGCTCGTCGAACTTCAACAACCGGTCGATGCGGCTGGATACGGAATGCGACGTGGTGATCGACACCGACCTTCCCGCCAATGCCGGGCTTCAGGCCAGCATCGCCGATATCCGCAACGATCTGCTGGCCGAGCATCTGGGCACGACGCCCGAAATGGTCGCCGAACGCCACGACGCCCTGGGCTCGATGATCGCCGCGATCGAGGATCTGCGCGGGCCGGGCCGCAGCCTGCGGCCCTATGAACTGCCTGAGCTTTCGGCCACCGAGATCTGGCTGGCCGATAACGAGATCCTGGACCCGGAAGGCCCTGATGCGATCTTCGAGCCGCTGCACAAACGCGGCCTGTTCCGCAACTGGCGCCTGCCCCGCCGCCTGAGACGGCGGCAGGTGCGGTAAGGCCGGCGTCACGGATCTGCGAAACGCTCGAACCGATATGCAGACCACAGAAAAGGGGTTACGCCATATCCGGCGTAACCCCTTGTTCTAATTTGGTGGGCGCACAAGGGCTCGAACCTTGGACCCGCTGATTAAGAGTCAGCTGCTCTACCAACTGAGCTATGCGCCCGCAGTGCTGCGGTGGGCGGCTTATAGCAAGCGATGGCGGGGCTGCCAAGAGGTTTTCGTGGCGGCTTGCGACGTTTTTTCGACAAGCCGTCGGGCCTGTCCATCCAACGCCCTGATCTGTCGCGACTAATAGCCTTCCAGCCCCGGCTGGCGGCGCAGTTGGACATCGCGATGGGTGTTCACGCAGGCCAGCAGGCCGAAGGCGATCATCAGGGTCAACATTGCCGTGCCGCCATAGGACACCAGCGGCAGCGGCACGCCCACCACCGGGATCAGCCCCATCACCATCGCGATATTGATGAAGTAATACAGGAAGAAGGTCGATCCCACCCCCACCGCCACCAGCCGGCCGAACACCGTGCGGGCGCGCAGCGACACGCTGAGCGCATACATCACCACCGAAATGAATAGGATCAGCAGGGCGATACCGCCGATCAGGCCGAACTCCTCGGCATACATGGTGAAGATGAAATCGGTCTGCTTCTCGGGCAGGAATGACAGATGGCTCTGGGTGCCCTGCATGAAGCCCTTGCCAGTGACGCCCCCCGATCCCAGCGCAATCTTGGATTGGGTGATGTGATACCCGGCCCCCAACGGATCGCGCGACGGATCCATGAAGGTCATCACGCGCTCGCGCTGATATTGATGCAGCATCGTCCAGCCGACCGGCACCATGGCGCCGAACAGCGCCAGCACCACGATAAATTTCCACGCCCGGACACCCGCCGCGAAGAAAATGGCGCCGGCCCCCAGGACAAGCATGCCGGTGGTGCCAAGGTCGGGCTGGCGCAGCACCAGCAGGGCCGGCAGCAACACCATCACCAGCGGTGGCAGCAGGGTCACCGGCCGGCGGATATCCTCGGCGGTGCGGCCATGAAAATACCGGGCCAGCGCCAGCACGATGGCGATCTTCATCACCTCGGACGGCTGAATCTGGAAGAAGCCGAGATCGATCCAACGCTGGGCGCCCATGCCGATATCACCCATGATCTCCACCGCCACCAGCAGCACGAAGGCCAGACCATAGAGCGGATAGGCGAGTTTCAGCCACAGCTTCAGATCGGTCAGCCCGATCACGATCATCAGCGCCGTGCCGATGGCGAAGCGGATCATCTGGGCATTGGCCCAGGGGCTCAGGCTGCCATTGGCCGCCGAATACAGGATCAGGAAGCCGGTGCCGGCCACCAGCGACAGCAGCACCAGCAGGCCCCAGCCAAACGACCGGATACGCTGTGCCAATGTCAGGCGGGCCGGCGCCGTGGCGTCATGCAGGCTCATATCCTGTCTCCCCCGGTGGTCCCGCCACCGGTCCGGCTGGCCACCCGGCCGCCGGGGCTGGCCGGGCGCGTGGCATCAGATGGCGGTGGTGTGGGCGGAGCGCTCCGGCGCCGATCACGCTCGGCGCCAAGCGCTATGGTGGCCCGCAGGATATCGGCCACCACCGGCGCCGCCACGCCGCTGCCGCTGCCGCCATGCTCGATGATGCAGGAACAGGCATAGCGGGGGGCGTGCAGCGGGGCGAAGCCCACGAACAGGGCGTGGTCGCGTTCCAGCCAGGGCACGTCCTCGGATTTATAGCGGCCGCTGTCGCGCTCCGCCCGGGTGATCCGTCGGACCTGCGCGGTGCCGGTCTTGCCGGCGAAGGCATAGGCCGGATCCTCGATCCGGGCCTTGTGCGCCGTGCCGCGGCGATGGTTGATCACCCGCCGCATGCCTTCCAGCACAAGTTCCAGATTGGTGCGGTCGACGCCGATCGCATCCGCCATCTGCAGGCCGCTTTCGGGCATCGGCAGCGGCGTATCGCCGACGCTGCCGTCATCGGCCATCGGCACTGCGGCATTCCACAGGCTCGCCCCTGCCGCGCGGGCATCGTCGATCTCGCGATACAGCCGCGGCACCACCGCCCGTCCGCCATTGGCCAGGCGCGCGGTCATCACCGCCAGTTGCAGCGGCGTGCTCAACACATAACCCTGGCCGATGCCGGCGATCAGGGTCTCGCCCTGCGTCCAGCCACGCCCACGCGCCGCCTGCTTCCAGTCCTTGGTCGGCATGAGGCCCGACTGTTCGCCCGGCAGGCCGATCTGCAGCCGGTGGCCCATGCCAAAACGCTGGCCCATGGCCGCGATCGCATCGATCCCCACCCGGCGGGCGATGTCATAAAAAAACACGTCACAGGACTGGGCGATGGCTTCAACCAGCCCGACCTCGCCATGGCCGCCACGCCGCCAGCAATGAAAGCGGTTGTCACCCATATCCAGATGGCCGGGGCAGAACACGGTGTGATCGCGCGAGATGACGCCCGATTCCAGCGCCGCCAGCGCCACCACCATCTTGAAGGTCGATCCGGGGGGATACTGGCCGCCCATCGCCTTGTTGATCAGCGGCGCCCGCGGGTTCGAGATCAGCTCGGTCCATTGGGCGATCGAAATGCCGCGGTCGAACAGGGTGGGATCGAATGTCGGCACCGAGGCCAGCGCCAGAATGTCGCCGGAATGGATGTCCATCACCACCGCCGCCGCGCTGTCGAAGGCGAGCCGCGCGGTGGCGAAGGTCTGAAGATCGGCATCCAGCGTCAGTTGAACGTCGTCGCCAGCCACGCCCTCGCTGCGGTCCAACTCGCGGATCTCACGGCCGAAGGCGTTCACCTCCACGCGGATATTACCCGCCCGGCCACGCAACCGCAGGTCCGCTGCCCGCTCGATGCCCGATTTGCCGATCCGGAAATCGGGCAGTCCCAGCAGCGGATCGCCATCGAGATCCTTCTCCGACGGTGCGCCGACATAGCCCACGATATGGGCCATGGTCGATCCCATCGGATATTCGCGCGCCAGCCCGACATCGATCATCACGCCGGCCAGATCGGGGCCGTTGACCTCGACCTTGGCGACCTCGTCCCAGGTCAGATTGTCGCGCACCGGCAGGGCCGCAAAGCGGCGACGGCGCTCGGCATCCCGCAGCACCCGGGCCTGCATCTCCTCGGGCAGATCGACCAGTTCCGACAGGCTGGTCAGCACCTGTTGCAGATTGGTTGCCTGTTCGGGCACCACCAGCAGGCGGTAATTCTCGCGGTTCAGGGCCAGCACCCGGCCGTCGCGATCGAAGATCCGGCCGCGCGGCGGCGCCAGCAGGCGCAGGCTGATCCGGTTATCGTCGGCCAACGTGCGATAGCGGGCAGCTTCGGACACCTGCAGATACCACATGCGGGCACCCAGCACGCCGGTCAGCAGCACCTGCGCACCACCCAGAAGCAGGGTGCGGCGGGTGATCAGCCTGTGTCGGTTCTGTTCTTCGCGCATCGGGGCTTCCGCATCATGCCGGGATCACAGGCACGGGCCCAAGGCGGGCCGGCACGCCATGGCGACGTCAGGGATATCAGCGCCGGCGCAGTGCCAGCGCGTGGATCTGGCCCAGCAGCCAGGCTGCCGGCGGATAGGCGGCGACGCTCGCCGCCCACTGGGCGATCGCCGGGGCCGGCGACAGCGCCGTCCAGGCATAGATCATGGTGGTCAGCCAGACGAGGCCGCAGGCAACGAAGGCCACCGCCGCAAACGCCGCCCAGATCAGCAGGAACGATTTGCCGCGGAACACCTTGCGCTGGCTGACCAGCATGCCGCGCACCACCAGCAGCACCAGCGCCGTCTGTCCAAGCGGACCCCAGCCGATGGCGTCCTCGACCAGTCCCAGAATGAACACCGCCCAGTAAGGCAGCCGGTCAGGACGATAGATGCTCCAATACGTCACCGCGATCAAGGCCGCCCAGGGCATCATCGCGGTGCCGCCCAGCCGATACCAGGGGGCAGCGGCCATCAGCACCAGCGCCAGGCTGACCAGAAACGGCACCGCCGCACGCACCCAGTGGTCGAGTTTCTGAAGCAGGGTCTCGTTCATCGCCGCGCGCCCGCCATGCCGCCACGGCGGCAGAGCCCGCCGGTCTCCGCGGCATTGCCGCCACCGAGGGACAATGTCACTCCGACGTCACCTTCATGGGGCCATCGTATTCGTGGAAGCTGGCACGGTCACAGGGACGTCATCCTCAGCGCGCGGAGGTCGGGGCCGGGGTCGGCGGCACAGGCAGGGCCGGAGACGGTTCCGGAACCCTCGCCGGCTCGAATTCGGTGCCGAGCAGGATGCGCACGAAATCGAGCCGCCGCCAATCCACGAACGGCTCGACCCGGGCCATGCCGTCATCGATGGCCATCACCCGGCCGACGGCCAGACCAGGCGGGAACACACCGCCCTCCCCCGATGTCACGACGCGCGCGCCGACCTGCGGCAGGGCATGGGCCGGCAGATAGGCCAGTGCCGGGCGCGACGAATTGTCGCCGGCCAGAATCGCCCGCTGTCCGGTGCCGTCGGCGGTTTCAACCGTCACCGGCACCCGACTGTTCAGGTCCGACAGCAGCAGCAGCCGCGACGAGGTTTCACCCACCTGGATCACCCGCCCGACCAGCCCGGCCGAGGTGACGGCGATGCCGTCACGGGCCATGCCGTCGCGGGCGCCGGCGGAAATCAGCAGGGTGCGCACGAAGGGGCCGCCGGTATCGGCCAGAATGCGAGCCGACAGGAAGCGCTGTTCCGGATCCGGCACCACACCCAACTGGCGCCGGAGCGCGGTGTTCTCGGCCGCCAGCCGCAGGGCAACCTGCTCCCAATGGCGCAGGCGTTCGTTCTGCTCGGTCAGCCGGGTGTTCTCGGCGGCCAGATTGGTCAGGTCGTCGATGCGGTCAGTCAGGCCGGTCAGGCTGGCCACCGGACGCGAGAACAGCTCCAGCGCCGGGGCTGCGGCGTCGGCGATCGTGGTGCGCAGCTGGGTTGCCGGCACGACATCGAAACGGGTCGCGATCATCAACCCCACCGCCCCGATCATCAGCGCACCGAAGGCAAAACGGTGCGCCAGTTGGCGAAGCGGTTGGGCCACGGCGCGGCCATATCCGAAGGGCTTCACGGTCCGATCTCCCCAAAGCAGGGGTTCGTCTCGCTATCAAGCATGACACGAGACCGGCCGATATACCACCGGCCGGTCGCGTGAGCATTCTGAGCGGTCAGTACTGCTCGTACAGAACGTGTTTCAGCTTTTTCATCTCTTCCAGCGCCCGGCCGGTGCCCAGAGCCACGCAGGACAGCGGATCGTCGGCGATCGAGACCGGCAGGCCAGTCGCATTGCGCAGCACCAGGTCCAGATTGCCCAGCAGCGCGCCACCACCGGTCAGCACGATGCCCTTGTCGACGATGTCGGCCGCCAGTTCGGGGGCGGTATGCTCCAGCGCCACCTTCACCGACTCGACGATCGCGCCCACGGGCTCGGTCAGGCTTTCGGCGATCTGGCGTTCCGTGATCACGATCTCGCGCGGCACGCCGTGCATCAGGTCACGGCCCTTGATCTGCAGCACCTTGCCGTCGCCATCGGCCGGCGGGCAGGCCGATCCGATCTCGGTCTTGATCCGTTCGGCGCTCGACTCGCCGATCAGCAGGTTATGGTTGCGACGGATATAAGCGATGATCGCCTCATCCATCTTGTCGCCGCCCACACGCACGGACCGCGAATAGACGATGCCGCCCAGCGACAGCACCGCCACCTCGGTGGTGCCGCCGCCGATATCGACCACCATCGACCCGGTCGGCTCGGTCACCGGCAGGCCGGCGCCGATCGCCGCCGCCATCGGTTCCTCGATCAGGAACACCCGGCGGGCACCGGCGCTTTCGGCCGATTCCTGGATCGCCCGGCGCTCGACCGCGGTCGAGCCAGAGGGGACGCAGACGATGATCTGCGGGCTCGCGAAGGTGCGACGGTTGTGCACCTTGCGGATGAAGTGCTTGATCATCTCTTCGGCAACTTCGAAATCGGCGATGACGCCGTCGCGAAGCGGGCGGATCGCCTCGATATTGCCGGGCGTGCGGCCAAGCATCAGCTTGGCCTCCTCGCCGACGGCGAGAACCTGCTTCTTGCCCTTGATGTTCATGATGGCGACCACTGACGGCTCATTGAGCACGATGCCGCGGCCCTTCACATAAACGAGCGTGTTGGCAGTGCCGAGGTCGATGGCCATGTCGGCCGAGAGGATGCCGAGGAGGCTCGAGAACATGTAGCTGGCTTTGCTCGCTGGATCTGGTCTGTCTGTCGTCCGACCGGATGACGTGGCCGACGGCGTCGAAGCTGGCGCCCTCGCAACTCGTCTGACGAGCGGGCGGGCGAACGCGGCGAGATTACGCCACATTCTGTCCCGCATTGAAACCGCCAATTCAGTGTCTTGGCATCAAACGCGTCGGCGCCCGCGGACCGGGCGGGGGCCGGTCCGCGGGCGCCGTCCGTCCGGCGGGGGTGCCGAAACGGGAAGGCCGGATCAGGCGGTCAGATCGCGGCGCTGCGGATCGCCGGATCGGCCGCCTCTTCAGGGGCATCGGCCGCTTTCTCAAGCAGCTTGGCCAGGGCATTCACATAGGCGCTGGCCGATGCGACCACGGTGTCGGGATCAGACCCGGTGCCGCCATGGCTGCGGCCGCGGGCCTTCAGGCGCACGGTCACCCGCGCCTGGGCGTCGGTGCCCTCGGTGACCGCATGCACCTGATACAGTTGCAGCACCGCTTCATGCGGGATCGCCTTGCGGATCGCGTCGAACACCGCATCGATCGGGCCATTGCCGCCGGCGCTGGCCGAATGGGGGCTGCCATGCTGCTCGATGGTGACCGTGGCATTGTGGTCCACACCGATGCCGCAGGCGACCGACAGCGCGACCAGCTTCAGGCTTTCGCCCTCATGGCCCACCTCGTCGCTGACCAGGGCGACCAGATCGTCGTCGAACACGGTCTTCTTGCGATCGGCCAGATCCTTGAACCGGCGGAACGCGTCTTCAACCGCATTGTCGCCCAGTTCGAAGCCCAGCTCCTTCAGCTTGGTCTTGAAGGCATGACGGCCGGAATGCTTGCCCATCACCAGCGACGACTTGTTCACGCCCACCGATTCAGGGGTCATGATCTCGTAGGTCTGGGCATTCTTCAGCATTCCGTCCTGATGGATGCCGCTTTCATGCGCGAAGGCATTCCGGCCCACGATCGCCTTGTTGTACTGGATCGGGAAGCCGGTCACCGCCGACACAAGCTGCGACGCCTGGGTGATGGTGCTGGTGTCGATGCCGGTACGCACCCCCATGATGTCGGCGCGGGTGCGCAGCGCCATCACGATCTCTTCCAGCGCCGCGTTGCCCGCGCGCTCGCCGATGCCGTTGACAGTGCATTCCACCTGCCGGGCACCGGCCGCGACCGCCGCCAGCGAATTCGCCACCGCCAGGCCCAGATCGTTATGGCAATGGGCCGACAGGATCGCCTTGTCGATATTGGCGACGTTGTCGCGGATCGCCCGGATCAGCGCGATGTATTCCTCAGGCACGGTATAGCCCACCGTGTCGGGGACGTTGATCGTGGTGGCGCCGCTCGCGATCGCCACGTCGATCGCCTTGAACAGAAATTCGGGTTCGGTGCGGGTGCCGTCCTCGCACGACCATTCCACATCGTCGGTGAAGCGGCGGGCGAAGGATACGCTGTCGGCGATCGCCTCCAGAACCTGCGCCTCATCCATGTTCAGCTTGAACTTGCGATGCAGCGGGCTGGTGGAGATGAAGGTGTGGATGCGCTTGCGGCGCGCGGGCTTCAGCGCTTCGGCCGCCCGTTCGATATCGGCATGTTTCGCGCGCGCCAGGCTGCAGATCACCGCCTCACGCGACCGCTCGGCAACCTTGTAGACCGACTCGAAATCGCCGTTCGATGCGATGGCGAAGCCGGCCTCGATCACGTCGACGCCCAGCCGCTCCAGCATCTCGGCCACGCGCAGCTTCTCGTCCAGCGTCATCGACGCACCGGGGCACTGCTCGCCGTCGCGCAGCGTGGTGTCGAAGATCACCACCCGGTCGCCGGCATTGACGGCGGTGGCGTTGGTGGTGTCCACGGCCTGATGGGCAGCGGCACCAGGGCGGTCGGGACTGGTGGCCTGGGCGGGGTTATTGGTCTGGGTGGTCATGGCAGGAGCCTTGCTTCGGATAAGAGGCAGACCCGGTCCAGCGGGTCCGAACGCCAGTACATGTATGGCGATCATGTCGCCAGACATGTGGTTCTGTCTCTTCTCCCCTGAGCGTGTGTCACCGGCGATTGATCGCGCGGCTGACGGTACGGCGCTCAGGGGCCGATAAGTCGAAGCGAAAGCGCAAGGCCGAGAAGGATGACGACAAATCCGCCAGAGGCCATGACCATCATGTCGGCCCGCAGCGCGTCGACACGCGCAACATCCACGGCCCGCGCAGATGCGCGACGGCGTGCGATGGTGGCTGTGCTGTGCGGCTGGTGAGACATGATGTCCGGTTCTGGATGTTCAGTCGTGGTGGATTTGCCAGTGGCTGCATGGCATGCGGTGGCGGCATCTTCGTCCGCTCACCACATCATGGCCGACATCGACACGCATGTCGACCGGGTATCCGGCACACGATGCGACCCGAATGGATAACACCGTGATTGGAACGATTACAGACAAGGCCGCGGGGTGTCCAGTGCAAAAACCGCATATGAGACATTTTCCAATCACTTCCGCCTCGATTAGGGCAATATTCTTGTCCTTGTTTGGGAGCATTCGCCCGCGGGCGGGCACCGGATCAGGTGCACATCCCGCGATTGTCCACTGGATTTCCACCCGGCCACCCGGTCAGGATGGGAGACCCCTATCCCAGCAAGCCCCTATCCCAGCAGGCCCCCATCCCAGCACGCCCCTATCCCGTCTGCCGACCCGGAGAGCTGACATGATCACCGACATTGCCGCCGCCCTGCACGCCGAGGACGTCGCGGCCGCCGATCCCGGCGCCGCCGGCCGCGTGGTCGACTTCTGGTTCGGCGAGCTTGGCCCCGACGACTGGTTCGGCGCCGGCGATGCCTTGGACGACGTGATCCGTGACCGCTTCGCCCGCGTCCATGCCGGGGCCATCAGGGGGGTCTGCGCCGGATGGCGGGTCGAGCCCTATGGCCGGCTGGCCGAGATCCTGCTGCTGGACCAGTTCTCGCGCCATATCCACCGCGGCACACCCCGGGCTTTCGCCGCCGACCCGATGGCGCTGGCCCTGGCGCAGGAAGCCGTGGCACGCGGCCATGATCAGCGCCTGCCGCCCCTGCACCGCCAGTTCGTCTATCTGCCGTTCATGCATTCAGAAAGCCTGCTGGTCCACGATCAGGCGGTGGCGCTGTACGAAGCGCTGGGCGACGCCAATGCGCTGGATTTCGAATACCGGCACCGCGACATCCTGCGGCGATTCGGCCGCTATCCGCATCGCAACGCGATGCTGGACCGCAACACCACCCCCGACGAGGCCCGCTTCCTGACCGAGCCCGGATCGGAGTTCTGAGTGGCCGCCACCGCCGGTGACGGCACCGTTCAGGGCAGCCGGCCCAGCGTGTCGGCGACATAGGCATCGCGCCGGCCCATCGGCTTCTGCGGGTCGTCGGTGCTGTCGCAGGCGGTCTGGTGTTCCAGTTCGGCGTTCAGTTCGGCGCCCACCAGCACGATCATCACGGAAATCCAGATCCAGGTCATGAACACCACCACCGCCCCCAGCGAGCCATAGGTGCGGTCATAGGCGGCGATGTTGCTGACATACCAGGAAAATCCCAGCGACCCCGCCAGCCAGACCAGCGTCGCCAGACAGCCGCCGGGGGTGACCCAACGCCATTTCGCCGACCGGCGGCTCGGCGCATAGCGGTAGAGAATGCTGGTGCCCAGAGCCACCAGCACCATCAGCAGCGGCCAGCGCCCCAGGCTGATCAACTGTTCGGCGACGAGGCCGAGGGGCAGCAGGTCCAGCGCCACCGGCAGCAGCGCCAGCGCCGCCAGCATCAGGGCCGTGAACAGAATGGCCACCAGCGTGAAGCCCAGCGTCACCAGGGTGAACACCACGAACGACCGATCCTCGCGCTCGCCATAGGCGACATCGAGCGCGTCGAACATCGCCTTCATGCCCAGATTGGCGCTCCACAGCGCGAAGCCCAGGCTGAAGGCAAGGCCGAAACTCAGGCGGTCCTGAGGCTGTGCCGCCACCCGCCGCATCTGGTCGCCCATCAGTTGCACGGCGCTGTCGGGCAGAATGCCGCCCAGCACCCTGATGTGCTCGACCACCGCCGAGGGGTCAGAAAACAGGCCATAGATCGAGATCAGCGCGGTGATGCCGGGAAAGATCGCCAGCAGAGTGTAGAAGGCGACACCGGCGGCTACCGCCTCCACCCGGTCGTCGATCACCTGCAGGGCGGTGCGCCAGATGATGTCCTTCCAGCCGCGGATGGGCATGTGAAGCGGGCTGGTCGCCTGCCGGCCGCGGGCCGCGTGTTCGGCGGGGCTGCCATCCGGGTCCAGCCGGGTTTCGGCCTCGCCCCGCAGCCGGCCCGCCTTCGGTGCCCGGCGGGCGTCGGGGATCTGCTCGGGTCGCCTGCCAGCGTCTGTCCTGCCGGCGTCCGTCCTGTCTGCGTCTGTCATGCCTGCCGGTCCGCTCTCCTGTCGCGCCATGGCCGATGGCTCAACATGAGGGTGGCAGTGCAGGTTCCGCATCCGCCCGAACGATCAGGGGCGGCGCCCCCCTCTCGGGAAGCGCCGCCCCTGATACCGGCCGCGATTGCGGCGGCAGATCAGTTCTTGGTCTTGTCGACCAGCCGGTTGGCCGAGATCCACGGCATCATCGCGCGCAGCTTCTCGCCGACCTCTTCGATCTGATGGGTGGCATGGCCACGGCGCATGGCCTTGAAGCTCGACTGGCGAGCTGCATTCTCAAGCACCCAGTCGCGGGTGAAGCGGCCGCCCTGAATGTCTTCAAGGATCTTCTTCATCTCGGCCTTCACCTCGGGGGTGATGACCCGCGGGCCCGACACGTAGTCGCCGAATTCGGCGGTGTTCGAGATCGAGTAACGCATGTTGGCGATGCCGCCCTCATACATCAGATCGACGATCAGCTTCATCTCGTGCAGGCATTCGAAATAGGCCATCTCGGGGGCATAGCCCGCCTCGACCAGGGTTTCGAAGCCGGCGGTGATCAGATGGGTCACGCCGCCGCACAGCACGGCCTGCTCGCCGAACAGGTCGGTCTCGCACTCTTCCTTGAAGCTGGTCTCGATGATGCCGGCGCGACCGGCACCAAGGCCGCAGGCATAGGACAACGCGATTTCAAGCGCGTTGCCCGACACGTCCTGCGCCACGGCCACCAGGCTCGGCACGCCGCCGCCCTTGACGTATTCGCTGCGCACCGTGTGGCCGGGGCCCTTGGGCGCGATCATGAACACGTCGATGTCCTTGCGGGGCTCGATCAGCCCGAAATGGATCGACAGGCCATGGGCGACCGCCAGAGCGGCACCTTCCTTCAGATTGTCGCGCAGATCCTGCTCATACAGATCGGCATGAAGCTCGTCCGGGGTCAGCACCATGACCAGATCGGCGGTCTGGGCGGCCTTGTCGGGGGTCATGACGGTGAAGCCCGCACCCTCGGCCTTGGCAACGGTCGCCGACCCTGCACGCAGGCCCACGATCACGTTGACGCCGCTGTCACGGAGGTTAGCGGCATGGGCGTGGCCCTGGCTGCCATAGCCGATGATCGCGACCGTCTTGGTCTTGATCAGGTTCAGGTCGGCATCGCGATCGTAGTAGACGCGCATGGTTCTGTTGTTTCCTCTGTTGATGTCGCGGGCGGTCCGCAAGCTGTTCTCTGCCGCCCTTGACCCTGTCGTCGCATGCCTCGCGCTGAAGATCGACCGCAAGCGACGTCATATGGACCAGTGGTGTCGTGATATGGACCAGCGGGCGCACCCGATGGTCGCAAGCGGTGTGCCGGCCGCGTCAGGCCGGCTCGTAATTGCCCCGTTCCGACGACAGCGGCTCGGCGCCGCGCGACAGGGCGGCGATGCCGGTGCGGGCAACGTCCACCAGCCCCAGTGGCCGCATCAGGTTGATGAACGCCTCGATCTTCTCGGTCGAACCGGTCATCTCGAAGATGAAGCTCTCATGGGTGCTGTCGACCACGCGGGCGCGGAAGATATCGGCGATGCGCAGCGACTCGACCCGCCGTTCACCGGTCGAGGCCACCTTGACCAGCGCCAGTTCGCGACCGACGAACGGCCCGCTCTGGGTCAGATCGGTGACGGTGTGGATCGGCACCAGCCGGGTCAACTGCGCCTTGATCTGCTCGATGATCATCGGCGTGCCCGAGGTGACGATGGTGATCCGCGACCGGGTGCGGCCCTCGTCCACCTCGGCAACCGTCAGGCTGTCGATGTTATAGCCGCGGCCGGAAAACAGGCCGATGACCCGGGCCAGCACGCCGCTTTCATTGTCGACCAGCACCGACATGGTGTGCTGGGTGATCTGTTCGTTCTGGATGACCATGGAAACTCGCCGTCGGATTTGGTGCAGACGTCGGGAACGGGCCGGCGGGACATGGTGCCCGAGCCGGCCCCGGGGGCGGCAGGCTGATCGCGCGGGCGGCGCGGGTCAGACCAGTACCATCCCTTCCTCGCTCTTGCAGGCATCGAGTTCCTGGCCGGGGCCAAGGATGATCTCGTGATGGGCGGCGCCGGCCGGGATCATCGGATAGACGTTCTCGCCCTTGTCGACGCGCACATCCACCACCACCGGACCGTCATAGGCCAGCATCTCGCGGATCACCCCGTCCAGATCGTCGGGGGTGTGGGCGCGCAGGCCCTTGGCGCCGAAGGCTTCGGCCAGCTTCACGAAATCGGGCAGCGCCGCCGAATAGCTTTCGGAATAGCGCCCGCCATGGAACAGCTCCTGCCACTGGCGGACCATGCCCATCCATTCATTGTTCAGGATGAACACCTTCACCGGCAGCCGGTGCTGCATCAGGCTCGACAGCTCCTGGATGTTCATCATCGTCGAGGCCTCGCCCGCGATGTCGATCACCAGGGCATCGGGATGCGCCACCTGCACGCCCATCGCCGCCGGCAGACCATAGCCCATGGTGCCGAGCCCGCCCGAGGTCATCCAGTGATTGGGGGTGTCGAAGTTGAAATGCTGGGCCGCCCACATCTGGTGCTGGCCGACCTCGGTGGTGATATAGGGCTCGCGCTCACGGGTCATCTCCCACAGCCGCCGGATGGCGTATTGGGGCTTGATGATCTGGCTGCTGTTCTGGAAGCCCAGCGAGTTCTGCGCCCGCCAGCCGGCAATCCGCTCCCACCAGGCACCGATGCGCGCGGCATCATGCTCGCCCTGCCGCCGGCTCCAGCCCGCCAGCAGGGCGGTGATCGCCGATCCGGCATCGCCGATGATCGGCAGGTCGACGCGGACGTTCTTGTTGATCGAGGACGGATCGATATCGACATGGATCTTGATGCTGTCGGGCGAGAAGCCGTCGAGCCGCCCGGTCACCCGGTCATCGAACCGCGCGCCGATATTGATCATCAGGTCGCAGTCATGCATCGCCAGATTGGCTTCCAGCGTGCCATGCATGCCCAGCATCCCCAGCGACTGGCGGTCGCTGGCCGGATAGGCGCCAAGGCCCATCAGGGTCATCGTGACGGGGAAACCGGTGGCACGCACCAGCCGGGTCAGGCCGGCGCAGGCCTCAGGCCCCGCATTGATCACGCCGCCGCCGACATAGAACACCGGCCGCTCGGCCTTCAGCATCAGCTCGATCGCCCGCTCGATCCCGCTCTGGTCGGGGGTCACCTGCGGACGATAGGTCGGGCGCGGCAGTTCTTCGGGCGCGCGATAGGTGCCGGGGGTGTTCAGGATGTCCTTGGGCAGATCGATGACCACCGGGCCGGGACGGCCTGACCGCGCGACGTGGAAGGCCTCATGGACCTTGCCCGCCAGAACCTCGACATCCCGGATCAGATAGTTGTGCTTGGTGCATGGCCGGGTGATGCCGACGGTATCGGCTTCCTGGAAGGCATCATTGCCGATCATATGCGTCGGCACCTGACCGGTCAGGCAGACGATCGGGATGCTGTCCATCAGCGCGTCGGTCAGGCCGGTCACCGCATTGGTGGCGCCGGGGCCCGAGGTTACAAGCACCACGCCGACCTTGCCGGTCGAGCGCGCATACCCCTCCGCCGCATGGACCGCCGCCTGTTCATGGCGGACCAGGTAATGACGCACCCGGTTCTGCTTGTAGAGCGCGTCATAGATCGGAAGTACCGCGCCACCGGGATAGCCGAAAATGACCTCGACACCCTGGTCTGCCAGGGCCTTCATCAGGATTTCCGCACCGGTGAACTGCATCGTTCGGTCGCTCCGCGAGTATCTGGTTCGGGTGTCCGCGCTACATCTGCGCCCCTGCCCTTCGCCCGGGTCGCGGGGCCTGCGCCATGCAGGCCTCACCGAAAAAGAACCGCCGGCGGACAACTCCGTCGGCGGGTTCCGCCCCTTGGTACCCCTGCCCGCCATCGCGGCTGCGAAGGCGGGGCGCGGGTTCGCGGGGCCCGAAGCGCTGTTATCCGCCTTGCATTGGCGGACGCGATCCGGTCTCTTGATCCGAGCTTGTGGACCCTACCGGCTCAATGACCCGCGGTCAACAGGAACTCGTCAATTTCCAAAAAGATTCTCGGATGCAAACATTCCGAATATTGCTCTGAAACGGTCAGGTTGATCAGGCCCTGGTGACGTATCCAGGTCATCTGGCGCTTGGCGTATTGACGTGTCGCGATGCGGCCGCGCTCGATCGTCTGGGCCAGCCCCGCCTGCCCGCGCACCAGCCGCGCGATTTCCGGCACCCCCACAGCCTTCATCAGCGGGATGGCATCCGGGTCCAGCGCGCGTGCCAGCAATGCCTCCACCTCCGCCGCCGCCCCTGCCGCCAGCATGGCCTGGAAGCGGCCGGCGATCCGCTGGTCCAGCACCGCGCGATCGGGCATCAGCGCGATGGTGAACACCGGCCCGTCATGCCCGCCCGTCGGCGGATGGGCGTGCTGCCAGTCGGCCAGTGTCCGGCCGGTGGCGCGCACCACCTCCAAGGCCCGCGCCAGGCGCTGCGGATCGGCCAGCCGCGCCGCCGCCGCCGGATCATGCGGCAGCAGCGCCGCCTTCAGCGCGGCGGCCCCGCCTTCGATACCGATCGCCCGCACGGCGTCACGCACATCATGCGGGATCGCCGGCAGATCCGACAACCCGTCGACCAGCGCCCGGATATACAGGCCGGTGCCGCCGGTCAGGATCGCCAGCCGGCCGGCGGCATGGGCGGCTGCAATCTCGGCGTGGGCCAGTACCGCCCAGGTGGCGGCGGAACACACCGCCTCGGCCGGCCGCACGCCATACAGCCGGTGGGGGGCCGCCGCTTCATCGGCCGCCGTCGGCCGGGCGGTCACGATCCGCAGATCGTCATAGACCTGCATCGCATCGGCGTTGATCACCACACCGTCGCGCGCCTGCGCCAGCGCCAGCGCCAGCGCCGACTTGCCCGAGGCGGTGGGGCCGGTGATCACGATCAGTGGCATCCCCGGCATCGGTTTGCCCGGCTCCATGCTTGCTCCCGCGCGATCTCGCGCTTTTAATGCGGCCGACCCGATATATGTACCCGACCCGATGCAGCGGGTCGCTTGTCGATGGACGAAGGGACGATCCATGGGAACGGTGTTGACGCTGATCGGTGCTCCGGTCAAGGCTGACGGCGCGGCGGCGGTGACCAGAGCGGGCGCGATCGATGTGGTGCGCCAGGCGCTCGATGCGGCCGGCCACACCGTGGGCGACGTCACCATCCTGCAGGACGGCGTCGCCGCCGATATCGCGGTTGCCGGCAACGACGTGGCCGGCGTGCGCGATACCGCCGAGGCGGCATTGGCCGATGCCGGGCTCGCGGTCGATGCGGCCGCCCAGCCGGATGGTCCCGACCGCCGTCGCCGGCTGCTGGTGTCGGATATGGACAGCACCATCATCACCTGCGAATGCATCGACGAACTGGCCGATTATGCCGGGGTCAAGGCCGAGGTTGCCGCGGTGACCGAGCGGGCGATGCGCGGCGAACTCGATTTCGCCGAAGCGCTGGTCGCCCGCGTCGCCACTCTTGCCGGCCTGCCCGAAGGCGTTCTGGCACGGGCCTTCAGTGAGCGGGTGCGGCTGATGCCGGGTGCCCGCACGCTGGTGGCCACCATGCGCGCCCATGATGCGCGCGCGGTTCTGGTGTCGGGCGGCTTCACCTATTTCACCGCCCGGGTGGCGGCGCTGTGCGGCTTCGACGACAACCGCGCCAATCGGCTGGAGGTGGCGGGCCACCGCCTGACCGGCCAGGTCATTCCGCCGATCCTGGGCGCCGATGCCAAGGTCGCGGCGCTCGACCATTATGCCGGGCTGTGGTCGGGCGGCACCGGCGGTGCGCTGGCGGTGGGCGATGGCGCCAACGATCTGCCGATGATCTTGAGGGCCGGGCTGGGCGTCGCCTATCACGCCAAGCCCAAGGTCGCGGCGGCGGCACCCGTGCGGATCAACCATGGTGATCTGACGGCCCTGCTCTATCTGCAGGGCTATCACCGCGACACCTTCATCGCCGCCGAAGACTGACATCCCCGAGCCGGCCGCGCGGCAGTCCGATCAAAGACAAGCCCCGCCCGGATCGCTCCGGGCGGGGCTTGGTCGTTCAGGCCGACCAATGGCGGATCAGTCCTTCAGGCGCAGGGCCACGAAGCGGCTGTCATCGCCGGTCCGTACCAGCATCAGCACCGATTTGCGACCAGCGTCACGGGCTTCCTTGATCGCGGTCTCGATATCCGCCACCCGTTCCACCTTGCGCTGGCCGACATCGACGATCACGTCGCCAACCCGGATCGGCTTGTCGTTGGCGGGGCCGTTGGCGTCGATCTCGGTGATCACGACACCGGTGACATCAGGGCCAAGACCATAACGGTCGCGGATCGCGCCATCGGCCTGGGCCACGGTCAGGCCCACGGCCGGCAGGCTCGTGCCGACCTGCTGCTCGGGTTGAGCGTTACCGGCATCGGGTGCCGCCTCGGCGATATCCGCCTCGTCCAGCTCGCCGACCGTCACCTTCAGGTCGACCTTGCGGTTGTTGCGCCAGATCTCCACCGGCACCGAGCGGTTGATCTCGGTCTCGGCCACGATCCGGGGCAGTTCGCGCATCTCGGCCACGTCCTTGCCGTCGAAGCGCACCACCACATCACCCACCTCGATACCGGCGGTGGCGGCGGGGCTGTCGGGCATCACCCGGGCGACCAGCGCGCCATGGGCGCGATCCAGGCCCAGGCTTTCGGCGATGTCGTCGGTGACCGGCTGGATCTGCACGCCCAGCCAGCCGCGACGGGTGCGGCCATATTCCACCAGCTGCTCGATCACCGGCCGTGCCAGCATCGAGGGCACGGCAAAGCCGATGCCGACCGAGCCGCCGGTGGGCGAGAAGATCGCGGTGTTGATGCCGATCACCTCGCCGGCCATGTTGAACATCGGGCCGCCCGAATTGCCGCGGTTGATGGCGGCATCGGTCTGAAGGAAATCGTCGAACGGCCCGACATTGATGTCACGGGCGCGCGCCGAGATGATGCCTGCGGTCACCGAACCGCCCAGACCGAACGGATTACCGACCGCGATCACCCAGTCGCCAACCCGCGAGGTGGCGCTGTCGCCCCACGAGACGAAGGGCAGCGGCTTGGTCGATTTCACCCGCAGCACCGCCAGATCGGTCTTGGGATCGGTGCCGACCACTTCGGCCGGCAGGGTGGTGTTGTCGGTCAGGATCACCGAGATTTCATCGGCATCCTTGATGACGTGATTGTTGGTCACCACCAGGCCTTCGGCGCTGATGATGAAGCCGGATCCCAGCGCCTGGACCTTGCGGGTGGCACCCGGCTGGCCGCCGCGATCGCCGAAGAAGTCGCGGAACAGGTCTTCGAACGGCGATCCGGGCGGGAATTGCGGCATCGGGATCTGCGGGCCCTGAACCTCGACGCTCTGCGTGGTCGAAATATTGACCACCGCCGGGGTCAGCTTCTCGACCAGGTCGGCGAAGCTCTCGGGCGCGGGCCGGGCATTGGCCTGCCCGGCCGCCAGTGCCAGACATGCGGCAAGGGTCAAGGCCATCAGCGCGGCGAAAAGGCGGCGCATGACCGGATCGGCCATGGCGCTGGTGCGGTCGCGCGCGACGGCTGCGACCGGTCGCCGGATGCGCGCCGAGGGCGGAAGGGAACCTGGCACGTGTTTGTCTCCCTGATACGTTGCCGGCATGCTACGGAAGTCGATGTAGTCGGCGCTTCCTCGCGGATCAAGCGCGGATCGCCTTGGGGTGGCCCATGGGTGCCCCCCGGACTGGCATGGCTGAGGCTCTTGAACGGTCAACTGCGCAGCCACCACACGATGGCGACGCCGATGCCGGCGATCACCGCCCCGCCGACCCGCAAGCGGTCTTCCGGTTCGGCCAGCACGGCGACGATCATCCGCTTCATGCCGCGCGGAAACAACGCATAGATCGCGCCTTCGAACACCAGCACCAGGCCGATGGCGGTCAGCAGGTCGTTCATGCCGGGCTCCTCAAGGCGGATATGCGGGCGGGTTGAGGACCACGGAGACGGCAGCCGTGACGGTTGGAGCCGGTCGGCGGACGCGCGGTGGACAGTCCCCACCACCTGTAGCAAGCTTGCGCCCGCCCGGCAACGGCGCTGGCCAGGGCCATTGCCCGGTGCCCCTGGCAGCGGGCCGCCCGCGCCCACCCTGAGACGTCGAGAGGCAGCCTCACCATGCGTTATCGCCGACTGGGCCGAAGTGGCCTGCTCGTGTCCGAAATATCCCTGGGAACCATGACCTTCGGCGGCCAGGTGCCCGAGGCCGAGGCCGTGCGGATCATGTCCCGCGCCTTCGACGCCGGGGTCAATCTGTTCGACACCGCCGAAATGTACGCGGTTCCCCAGACGCCCGAGACCCAGGGCGCCAGCGAACGCATCCTCGGCGCCTTTCTCAAGACCGTCCCGCGCGACCGGGTGATCGTCGCCACCAAGGTCAATGGCCCGGGCGAGGGGCCGCTCACCGGCATCACCGCCCATATGCGCGGCGGCCTGTCGGCGATCGACCGCTTCCACATCGAACGGGCGGTGGAGGCCAGCCTGCGCCGGCTTGGCACCGATGTCGTCGATCTCTACCAGACCCACTGGCCCGACCGTGTCGTGCCGATGGCCGAACAGCTTGATGCCCTGGACCGGCTGGTCCAGGCGGGCAAGATCCGCTATGCGGGGGTCAGCAACGAAACCCCCTGGGGCCTGACCCGGCTGGCCGCCACCGCCGAGGCACAAGGCACCGCCGCCGTGGTGTCGGTCCAGAACGTCTATCACATGCTGAAGCGGGTCTATGACGACGGCATGATGGAGGTCTGCCGGAACGAGGGCGTCGGCATGCTCGCCTTCTCGCCGCTCGCCATGGGACTGCTGACCGGAAAATACGGCACCGGCCAGGACGCGCCGCCGGCCTCGCGGCTCTACACCTTCCCGCCCCGCTTCGCCGGCCGCTATCTACACCCGCGCGCCCTCGCCGCCGCCGGCCGCTATGTGGCGCTGGCCCATGAGTTCGGTCTGGACCCCACCACCATGGCCGTTGCCTGGACCGCCGGCCGGCCGGGTGTCACCTCGGCCCTGCCCGGGGTCTCGGCCGATCACCAGTTGGATGCCATTCTGGCCGCTGCCGGTCTCGATCTGCCCGCCGATCTGCTCGACGCAATCGATGCCGTGCACCGCGAGATGCCCAACCCGGTGATCTGACCGGCTCCACCACAGGGGCGTCAGGACATGGAAACGGCCGCCCGGTCTGGCCGGGCGGCCGTTATCCATTGATCCGGACGGATGGGCGATCAGCCGGCCGGAGCGGGCGCCAAGGCAGCGGGCGCCGCGCCATTGCCACCCGGCAGGTTCAGCGTGCCGTCCGATCCGAAATAGCGGAAGAACTCGCCATTCGGGCTCAACAGCATGGTGGTGTCGGAATTGCCCAACGCCGCCCGATAGGCCTGCAGACTGCGATAGAAGTCGAAGAACGCCGCATCCTGGCCGAAGCTGTCGGCAAAGATCTTACTGGCGGTCGCGTCGCCTTCACCGCGGGCGATCTGGGCTTCCCGGCGGGCCTCGGCCAGAAGCACGGTCCGCTCGCGATCGGCCCGCGACCGGATGCGCTGGGCAAGCTCGGCGCCCTGGGCACGCAGTTCGGTCGCCTCGCGTTCACGCTCGGTGCGCATCCGGCTGAAGATCGCCTGGCTGTTGGCTTCCGGCAGGTCCACGCGGCGCATGCGCACGTCCAGCACCTCGATGCCGAAGCTTTTGGCCTCGCCATTCACGATCTGGGCGGTCTGGGCCATCAGTTCGGCACGCTGGCTGGTCAGCACGGATGACAGCGGCACCGAGCCCAGCACGTTACGCAGGCTGGCATTCACGATGCTGTCCAGACGGGCGCGCACCACCGCTTCCGATCCCACCGCCTGATAGAAGCGCAGCGGATCGACGATGCGGAAGCGGGCGAAGCTGTCGACCACCAGCCGCTTCTGGTCGGAGGCGATCAGTTCCTGCACGTCGGCGTCGAAATCCAGCACGCGGTTGTCATAGAACACCACGTTCTGGATGAAGGGCAGCTTGAAATGCAGCCCCGGTTCCTTGACCACCTTGCGCGGCTCACCAAGCTGCAGGACCAGGGCCTGTTCGGTCTGGTGAACCACATAGCTCGCCGAGATGCCGACGATGGCAACAGCCACCGCAGCGATGCCGGCGATGGTGAGAAGACCTTTCCTCATCTCGTCGTCTCCTCGCTCAACGCGGCTGGTTGCTGTTGGGCACCGGCGCCGATGCCGGCGCCGCCGGGCTGGAATAGCCCGACGTCCCTGCGGCCTCGGCCCCGTCGCGTGCGGCGGGCTGCGGCTCGCGGATCAGGCGGTCGAGCGGCAGATACGGCACGACCGACTGGCCGCCACCCGCGCCATTGCCCGACACACCCGGCTCGATGATGATCTTGCTCATGCCGCCGAGCACCTCTTCCATCGTCTCCAGATACAGACGGCGGGCAGTGATGTCCTTGGCGTTGTTATAGGCGGTCAGGATCGAGGTGAAGCGATCGGCCGAGCCTTCGGCATCCGCCACCACCTGCTCGCGATAGGCCTGGGCTTCCTGCACCAGCCGTTCCGCTTCACCGCGGGCGCGGGGCAGAATGCCGTTACGATAGGCTTCCGCCTCGTTCTGCGCCCGCTCCTGATCGGCGCGGGCCGCCTGGACGTCGCGGAAGGCATCGATGACCTGCTGCGGCGGGTCGACCTTCTGCAACTGCACCTGGGTGACCTCGACGCCGGATTTGTAGGTGTCCAGCACCGACTGCATCAACTCGCGGGTCTGCTGCTCGATCCGCGCGCGGCCCTCGGTCAGCACGAACTGCAATGGCGTCTGGCCGACCGTTTCACGCATAGCGCTTTCCGCCACCGATTTGATGGTGGTGTCGGGGCGCTGGATCTCGAACAGATAGGCGCCGGCATCCTTGATCCGCCAGAACACCGTCACGTCGATATCGATGATGTTCTCGTCGCCGGTCAGCATCAGGCTTTCGGCATTGACCTCGCGCACGCCGGCGGCGCGCCCGAAATCGGTGCCCGACCGATAGCCGATCTCCACCCGGTTCACCTTGGTGACCGCGGGCTTGTAGACCTCGCCGATCGGGGTCGGCCAGTTATAGTGCAGGCCCGGTGTCGTGGTGTTGACCCAGCGGCCGAACACCAGTTCGACGCCCTGCTCGTCGGGCTGCACGCGATAGAACCCGGTGCCCAGCCAGATGGCCAGACCGACCGCCGCGACCACGGCGATCAGACGCCCGCTGCCGGCGCCACCTCCGCCCGGCAGCACGCGGCGCATGCGTTCCTGGCTCTTGCGCAGCAGTTCATCCAGGTCTGGCGGCTGCGGCCCGCTGGGCCCGCGCCCCCATGGCCCCTGAGGACCGCCTCCCTGTCCACCGCCCGGCGTGTTCCACGGCATGCTCGATTGATCCCCGCTTCCTGTCGTGGTCGAACCCGTCGCGCGACGGACGGTTGTTTGCGACCATCGGTCGCACCGCCGCCGGCGTCTCGAACCCATGCGATACCACAGCCGCATGGCCCCATCATCGGCCGGTGTCGAGATATCGGCACGGCCCGCCGCTTGCGCGGCCGGGGCCCGACACCACATGGTGCCACACCGTCGCACCTCACCATATGATGCCAGACCATATGGTACATGGCGCGTCGTTGCGCTTATATCACTGCCACCGGCAGCCTTTCGGCCAGCCCCGCCGGTTTCCCGACGGTGTCCACCGGTGCCGGCCGCTCCATATCGGACCGCCCCGGCATCGGTCGTCCAAATGCCCGATCCACGGGCTATATCGCAATGAACCCGGAGTTTTCAACCATGTCACGGACCGTTCGCGATCAGATTCTGTCAGCGCTCGCCGGGATAGCCGATCCGGAACGCGGTCGCGACGTGGTCGCATCGGGCCGGATATCGGGTGTCGCCGTCGAAGATGGCGTCGCGCGGATCATGGTCGAGACCACGCCCGAACGGGCCGGCGCCACCGAGCCGCTGCGTCGGGCGGTTGAAGCCGCCGCCGCATCCGTGCGCGGTGTCAAGCGCGCCTCGGCGGTGCTGACGGCCGAACGCGGCCCTGCCCAGCGCCGTGCCTCTGCCCCTGAGGGGGCAGCCCCGGGCGCTGCCCGGCCACGACCCGCGGCCCCCACCCTGCCCGGCGTGAAAGCGGTCATCGCGGTCGCCTCGGGCAAGGGCGGTGTCGGCAAGTCGACACTGGCGGTCAATCTGGCGCTGGCGCTTCAGGCCCGCGGCCTGAAGGTGGGATTGCTGGATGCCGATGTCTACGGTCCATCGATCCCGCGAATGCTGGGCCTGTCCGGGCGCCCCGACAGCCCCGATGGCAAGCGGATCACCCCCAAGATCGGCTGGGGCCTGAAGGCCATGTCGATCGGCCTGATGGTCGAGGAAGACACGCCGCTTATCTGGCGCGGGCCGATGGTTCAGGGCGCGCTCGACCAGTTCCTGCGCGAAACCGACTGGGCGCCGCTCGATATCCTGGTGCTCGACATGCCGCCCGGCACCGGCGACGTTCAGCTCTCCATCGCCCAGCGCGTGCCGCTCGCCGGCGCCGTGATCGTCTCGACGCCGCAGGACATCGCCCTGCTGGATGCGCGCAAGGGCCTTGCCATGTTCCGCCGGGTCGAGGTGCCGATCCTGGGGCTGGTGGAGAATATGAGCTGGTTCACCTGCCCGCATTGCGGTGGCCGCTCCGACATCTTCGGTCATGGCGGTGCCCGCGACGAGGCGCTGAAGCTGGGCCTGCCATTTCTGGGGGCCGTGCCGCTCGACCTCGACGTGCGGATCATGTCGGATGAGGGGCGCCCCGTGGTCGCGGTTGCCCCCGACAGCGAGGCGGCTGCCCCCTATCACGCCATCGCCGCCGGCGTGGTCGACAGCATCGCCAAGGCCCATCGCGAGCCGCCGCGCATCATGATCGAGGACTGATCTCACGCAACCATGGACGCGATCAACGCCCGATGAACGGATTGAATCCCAGCCCCGCCAGCACCGCCCAGGCCGTCGCCCCCAGATGCGGCCACCGGTGATATCTGAAATCATCGGTGGTGCTGTCGGGGCCGATGGCAAGGCCAGTGGTGATGGAAGGCGCGCGGGTCGCGAACAGATAGCCGCCGGGCGACTGCTCGGCCAGCAGGCCCTCCAGCATCACCCGCGCCTCGTCGCGCCGGTCCAGCACCCGCAGCACCAGGGCGGCCTGGGCCGTGCCCTCGATCCAGATGCCGTCGCGGTCATCGTTGAAATCGAAGCCGCCATCCACGCCGTGGGCTGCCTCGGCATAAGCGAAGGCCGCGCGCCAGTCCTCTGACGCGTCGGCCAGCAATAACGGCCATAGCTGGGCATCCAGCCCCGATGTCGCGGTATTGATCGTCCGGCCATCCGGCAGGGTGCCGGTGGGAAAATGATCCCCCTTGCCCGCCGCCCACATCGCATCCAGAAACGCCCGTGCCCGCGCCGCGGCCTTCGGCCAGTCGGGCTGGTCGGGGTCGATCGCGGCCAGCCGGGTGAACATCGCCGCCAGATCGGCGTTATGTTCGGTCGATTTCCAGCCGATTGCCTGCCGGCCCTCACCGGCGCCGGCGATGCCGCCGGTATAGCCGCCCGGCCCGTCGTCATCATCGCCGTCGGCCGTGGCATTGATCACCCAGCGGCCGATCAGCCGCGCGGCATTGCGGGCCTCGTCGCGCAGCATGGCGCTGAACGGCGGCGGGCTGTCATCCGCGCCACGGGCGCCACGCTCGGCCACGCTCAACAGCGCCAGCGCCACCCAGGCGGCGTTGCCGGTCGCCGTGCCGACCTGATAGGGATCTTCCACCCAGCGACCGGCGCTGTCGTCCCACCAGCCGTTCGGCGGTGGCGGGCTTTCGGTCTGGGCGCCGGCACGATAGGCGTTGCGCACCCGGTTGCGATCGGCATCGGGCAGGCTGCGGGCGCCGGTCAGCACCGCATCGGCCAGGGCGGCCGCGATCCGGCCCGCGGCATCGTGGCGGCCGCAGGCGATCAGGGCCTGCACCGCCAGGGCGTTGTCATAGGCAAAGGCGGCGCCGACCAGCGCCGGATCGTCATGCGGGCCTTCGCCGGCCGCATTGTCCCAGCTGCGCAGAAAGGCCGGGCCCTGGCCCTTGTTGATCGCATCCATCCGCCCGGCCAGCACCTGGCACAGCGACCGCACGCTCGGCGGCTCGCCCCCCGGCGCCGCCGTGCCGGCAGCCACCGATGCGGTCGATGCGGCCCCAAGCGAGGTGGCAACCACCACAACCCCCGTCAATCGCCGCCAGTTCAAAGCGGCGCGACCCGGAACGGCTTGATCTCGATATCCTTCCACACCTGACCCTCGACATAAGGGTCGGCGGCGATCGCCGCCTCCAATGCCGCCTGATCGGGGAATTCGGCCAGCATCATCGATCCGATCATCCGGCCCTCGGCGTCGAGCATGGCGCCGCCGGTGATCAGCTGCCCGCAGGCCTTCATCCGGCGGGCATTCTCGAAATGCGCCGGCCGGGCGGCCATCCGGCGGTTCAGGGCCTCGGCATCGGTGCCGTCACGGGCGATGACCAGAAACTGCATCGTATATGTCCTCGTGGTCGACCGCTCAAGCCTCGCGGCCCAGCAGGTCCATCAACTCGCGCCATTCTCGCGCGCTCATGCCGCTATCTTCGCGCAGAAGCTGCTCACCCGCCAGCATCCGGCGCACCACATGCAGCGCGGAACGCGACAGATGCGCCCCGCCCAGGCGATATTCTTCAAACGCCGCCGCCACCAGCGGCACCCAGCGATGCACCACATCCATCATCGCGTCGGCATAGACGCGGATCTCGTACTGGGCATGCGGGTCGGCGCGCAGCGACAGGAAATGCAGCAGATTGTGCAGGTCGGTCTTCCAGTACCACTGCGTGTAGTAATTCAGCGTCAGGTTCATCCGCGCCAGTTCACGCGCCAGACCATCGCGGGCGGGGTCCACCGGCGTGCCGTCGTCGGCCTCGTTCAGCATGTGGCGATAATTGTCGTAAGCCCGCCGGGCGTCGTCGCGCAGCATGTCCAGCACCTGGCCGGCCTGATCGGGCGGCAACACCTGGTCGCGGCCCTGGCGGTTGCTGGTCGACTGTGCCGCCACCTGATCCGGCGCCGGGACATAGAATTCCCGATCGAGGATCGAATAGCGGGCGGAATATTCGTTCACATTCGCCGTGCGATGGCGGATCCACTGCCGTGCCACGAAAATCGGCAGCTTCACATGCAGCTTGATCTCGCACATCTCGAACGGCGTGGTGTGGCGGTGGCGCATCAGATAGTTGATCAGCCCGCGATCTTCATTGACCCGGCGGGTGCCGCGGCCATACGAAACCCGCGCCGCCTGCACCACCGCCGCGTCGTCGCCCATATAATCGACCACGCGGATGAAGCCATGATCGAGCACGGGAAAAGCCGTGTGCAGCACGCTTTCCATGCCGGGCGCCACCACGCGCAGGGTCGGCACCGCCTCCGCGCGCAGAGCGTCGATTTCCGCCTGCTGCTCAGGGGTTACGGTCATGGGGTCAGCCTCCTCGGGGCATTGCTACGGTGGCCACTGGATACCCCGCGGCGCCACGGATGCGCAAGTAGGGCGCGGTATCAGGACGCATTGCCGCAGCTTGGGCTTTGCATGTGGCGATCGACCGCCTATATATGAGGTGCCGGCCGCAAGGTCGGCTATGGCGATACAGGGCCTCTCGGAATAATCGTATCGGACCCGGGGGCAGTGCCCGGCGCCTCCACCAGCTTCAGACCACCGGCTTTCGGGCCGGCGGTCAGATCTCCGGTCTTCGGGCCGGTGAACGACCACCGGCTTCCGGGCCGGTGTTTTGGGGGGGCGAGCCAGGATCGACGTGCGAGGTAAAGGTTTGGTCTTCGCCCGGCATGATACCGCCGTTATCGGGTCAACAAAACAGGTGCGAACGATAATCGTTTTGCCCTCGCTGCCTAATCGGTAAGCGCGGTCCGGGGGGCACCGGGCAACAGAAGCCCCCCACTTCATACGCCGGCCGCTGCCGTCGTCGGGGCCATCCCCGGGGTCGGGCCCTGAGTGCCAGGGGGCGGGCCGGGCAACCGACATCGAGACCGGACGCCGCATGCCGCAGATCGCTTACGACCAGCTCATCGACACCGCCTTGCGCGGGGTGGTCCGCACGGTACTCGAAGAGGCCGCGGAACACGGCCTCAGCGACGGTCATCATTTCTACCTCACCTTCCGGACCCAGGCTCCGGGTGTCGAGGTGCCGGAGTATCTTCGCGCCCGCTATCCGGACGAGATGACCATCGTCATCGAGCATCAGTACTGGGGCCTGGACGTCAACAGCCACGGCTTCGCGGTGACGCTGGCCTTTGGCGGGCGTCATGAACGGCTGGTCGTGCCCTTTGCCACGATCACCGGCTTCGCCGATCCCAGCGTCAAGTTCGGCCTTCAGTTCCACGCGGTCGACGACGCCGACGACGTGTTCGACGAAGACGGCGAGGATGTCGAGGACGATCTGTTCGAGCTGGAAGACCGCCTTCCCGGCGCTCAGGACAACGACGCAGCGGCAAAGCCTGCCGCCGCCGAGGGCAGCGACGCCGGCGACAACGTCGTGGCGCTGGACCGGTTCCGCAAGCGCTGACCGCTGGCTTCGGCTCCGCTCTCTCTGCGCTTTCTCATCCAGGCCCGCGCATTCCGATGTGCGGGCTTGTCTTGTCTCACGCCTCGGTTTAGCGTGATCTGATGACCCAGCACGAAGCCGCCGCGCTCTTCTCTATGCCAGACGACCTGCCCGCCGCCAGCCGCCGGGTGGCGGCGGCATTGGCGCGGGCTGGCCATCCGGCGCTGATCCGCATTTTCCCCGACAGCACCCGCTCGGCTGCCGAGGCGGCCGCCGCTGTCGGCTGCCCTCCTGAGGCGATCGTGAAATCGCTGATCTTCCGCCGCGCCGATGATGACCTGCCGGTGCTGGCGCTGATCGGCGGCGCCGACCGGGTCGACACCACCCGCCTGGCCACGGCCGTGAGCGGCCGGATCGTGCGGGCCGATGCCGATTTCGTCCGCCGCCATACCGGCTTCGCCATCGGCGGCGTGCCGCCGGTCGGCCATGCGACGCCACCGGTTTCGGTGATCGACCAGGGACTGTTCGCGCTGTCCACGGTCTGGGCTGCCGCCGGCACGCCGCACGCCGTGTTTCAGACCACCACCACCGATCTGGCGCGGATCGCCGGTGCCATCACGGCCGCCATCGCCGCCGACCGCTGAGTTGGTTGCACGCCCGTAATCCGCGCACCCGTGACTAACTAACCCGCGCACGCCTCACCCGCACAGAACGGCCATCATGGACCTTCCCGTCGCGCCGGCCACGCTGCTGGCCTTTCTGTCGGTTGCCCTGGCGATCGTGATCTCCCCCGGGCCGGACACGCTGCTGATCCTGCGCAACACCCTGAATTCCGGCACCCGCACCGGCATGGCCACGGTGGCCGGCGTTCAGCTGGGGCTGGTGGGCCATACCGCGCTGGCGGCGCTGGGGCTGTCGGTGGTGATCGCGTCATCGCCACGCCTGTTCGGTCTGGTGGCACTGGCCGGCGGCGGCTATCTGGGCTGGCTGGGCCTGCAATCCTTTCGCGGCGGGCTGATGCGCATCGATACCGCCGGCCGCACGGTCGGCGCGGGGGCCGCCCTGCGCGACGCGATGCTCACCAACCTGCTCAATCCCAAGGTCATCCTGTTGTTTCTGGCGCTGATGCCCGGCTTCGTCGATCCCGCCCGCGCGGCCACACCGCAACTGGTGATGCTGGCCCTGGCCCTGCTGGCCATCAACATCGTGTGGCAGGTGCCGGTGGCGCTGGCGGCGGAAGCAGCCCGGCGTCAGCTGTCGCGGCCCATGGTGCAACGCTGGATCAACCGGCTGACCGGCGCCATCCTGACGGGCTTCGGCATGCTGCTGATCTGGGATCATGGTGGAGGTCTGTTCGGATGACGAGCATCGGCCCGGAGGGCAATCCGGCAGCGCTGCCGCCACTGGATGCGGCGGTCGAAAAGCGGTCGGTCTCGATCCGTGGCCACCGCACCAGCGTGTCTCTGGAAACGCCGTTCTGGCAGGTGCTGAAGCGGGCGGCGCGGGCCCGGGGCATGTCGCTGGGCGGCCTGATCGCTGCGGTCGATGCGGCGCGGGTGGTGGAGCGGGTGAACCTGTCGAGTGCGCTGCGCCTGTTCGCGCTGGCCGAGTCCGAGCGGGGCACGGCGCGCCCCGGCGCCGCCGGTCATGATCCGTCGGCCACGGAAAAGGCCGCGATCGCACCCGGTGATCGCTGACGAAGCCCAAACCGCCGCCCCGACGCTTGCGCAGCGGGGCCCGAGTGGTATAAGTCAAAGCCGAAAGCACAGGTGACGCCCCCGGCCCCGGGGCGTCAGGGCGGGGCGTAGCGCAGCCTGGTAGCGCATCTGCTTTGGGAGCAGAGGGTCGCGTGTTCGAATCACGCCGCCCCGACCATCTTTCTTCGGGCACGGATCATCAACACGGCCCGCGCCCGCGGGCCGGTCGATCAAGGATCTTGCAGGGCGATGGACGCGCGCATCTACCAGCCGGCGAAGACCGCCATGCAGTCCGGCCGTGGCAACACCCGTAAATGGGTGCTGGAGATGGAACCCGCAACCGCGAAGCGCATCGATCCGCTGATGGGCTGGACCAGTTCGGCCGACACCGATCAGCAGGTGGTGCTGCGCTTCGACAGCAAAGAGGCCGCCATCGCCTTCGCCAGACGCAAGGGCCTGACCTATGAGATCTTCGAGCCGCATCTGCGCGCGCCCAAGATCCAGGCCTATGCCGACCGTTTCCGCTGGGACCGGGTGCGCTGATCGGGCCCCGGCCCCATGCCTCAAGTGCCCTTAGCTCAGTCGGATAGAGCATCGGCCTTCTAAGCCGGCGGTCGCAGGTTCGAATCCTGCAGGGCACGCCATATGAGAAACGCGCCGCAGCCCGGGCATTCCCGGCTGCGGCGCGTTTTCATGTCGCCCCCATGCTTGGCGCAACCGCCCCGATCAGGACGGCGATACCACCAACAGAATTCCCTTTCTGCGCGATTTATTTCTACATAACCTGTCCTGAAACGTGTTGATCCGGCGTTGGCGCCGGAGATCGATCGGGATAGGACGACGCAATGACAACCGCTGACGGTGCAAAGACCGGCGCCACGACCGATTGGGATGTGGTCGTGGTCGGCTCGGGCTTCGGTGGCTCGGTCTCGGCGCTCAGACTGGCCGAGAAGGGCTATCGGGTGCTGGTGGTCGAACAGGGCCGGCGGTTCGCGCCAGATGATTTCCCCACCACCAACCGCCAGCTCAGCCGCTGGCTGTGGGCGCCGTCGCGCGGCTGGCGGGGCCCGTTCCGGATGACCCTGCTGAAGCATCAGACCATCCTGTCGGGCGTGGGTGTCGGTGGCGGGTCGCTGGTCTATGGCGCCACCTTGCCGGTGCCGCGCGACGGCTTCTATGACGGCGGCGACTGGCGGGGCCTTGCCGACTGGCGGGCTGAACTGGCGCCGCATTACCAGATGGCGCGCCGGATGCTGGGGGTCGCCACCCAGCCGCGCCGGGAACCCGGCGATACCGCCCTTTATGATCTGGCCGCGGAAGATGGCCGCGCCGATCATGCCGGCCCCACCGAGGTCGGCATCTTCTTCGGCGACGGCCCGCCCACCCCCAACAGCCCGCCCGGCCCCGATGCGCCGGCGGTCGCCGATCCGTATTTCGACGGCGCCGGCCCCGACCGCCAACCCTGCCGGTTCTGCGCCGCCTGCATGCTCGGCTGTCGCCACGGGGCCAAGAACACGCTGGACCGGAACTATCTGTGGCTGGCGGAGCGGCTGGGGGCGGAGGTCCGGGCGGAAACCACCGTCACCGATGTCCGCCCCCTGCCCACCAGCCGGGATGGTGGCAACGGCTATGTCGTCACGCTGACGGGCACAGGGCTGAGAACCGCGACCAAGGGCCGCAAGACACCACTGCCGGTGGATACGGTGACCGCCGGCCGGGTGGTGTTTGCAGGCGGCGTGCTCGGCACCGTGCCGCTGCTGCTGCGTCTGAAACGCCAGGGCAGCCTGCCGGCCTTGTCCGACAGGCTGGGGCATGCGGTGCGGACCAATTCCGAAGCGGTCATCCAGGTTCAGTCGCTGGACGACACCATCTATGCCACCGGCATCGGCATCACGGCCGGCTACACCCTGGCCGACGGCACCCATATCGAGCTGGTGCGCTATCCGCCAGGATCGAACGTCTTCGCCCCGGTCAGCTTTCCCCATGGCGAAGGCGCCACCGCCGGCGCGCGGCTGCGCGGCATTCTGGGCCGCATGCTCCGCCACCCCCGCGCACATGCCCGCGCCCTGTTCCGCCGCGACCGCAGCGCCCACAGCAACACCATCCTGGCGATGCAGACCGGGGGCGGCTGCCTGCGCCTGGATCTGGACGCCCGGGGCCGTCTGATCAGCCGGCCCGACACCGGCCCCCTGCCCACCGCCGTGGTGCCGGCCGCCAGCGCCTTCGCCCGGCGCTTCGCGCAACGGATCAACGGCATCGCCTTCTCGCTGATCACCGAAACCCTGGCCGGCAAGCCGACCACGGCCCATATCCTGGGCGGCGCGGTGATCGGCGCCGATGCCAGCCGGGGGGTCATCGACACCGCCCACCGCCTGTTCGGCTATGACGGGCTCTATGTCGTCGATGGCTCGGCCGTGCCATCCAATCCCGGTGTCAATCCGTCACTCACCATCACCGCGATGGCCGAACGCGCCATGGCCCTGATCCCGGCAAAGGGCGATCACGGTCCGGGGCGGGTCGCGGCGACCTGACCGGCTGCCTCCACAATCGACAGGCCTCCGGTCAACAGCAGATGGCCCACCACGGGTTTCCCCGTGGTGGGCCATCTGCGTCTCTCAGGGCGTCGAGCGCGCGGGCGGCCCGCCCCTTGTCCGATGATCCCCTTGTCCGATGATCAGTGCGACATCAGCACCGGCACGGTCATATGGCCCATGATGTGGCGGGTCACGCCACCCAGCACCAGCTCGCGCAGCCGGCTGTGGCCATAGGCGCCCATCACCAGCAGGTCGATACCGGTCTCGGCGATCCGGTTCAGCACGGCGTCGCCGATGCCGACATCACTGGTCGACAGCTTCTCGACCACCACCTCGACCTTCACACCGTGGCGGGCCAGATAGCTGGCCATGTCGCTGCCCGGCATCTCGCCATGACGGCCGGGCTTGGGGTTGATCACCAGCAGTTGCACGGTCTTGGCGGTCTTCAGCATCGGCAGGGCGTCGACCAGGGCGCGGGTGGCCTCGCGGCCGCCATCATAGGCGGCCAGAATATGCTCGCCCACTGTCCGCTCCTTGGGCAGGCCGATATAGGGCACCACCAGCACCGGCCGGCCGGCGCCGAACATGGTCTCCTCGATCAGCAGGTCGCCGGCATCGTCGGTGCCGGGCTCCGGCTGGCCCAGAATGGTCAGGTCGGCATAGCGGGCATGCAGGGCCACGCGGTCGATGTAATCGGTCGCGATCACGCTTTCGCTGCGCATCTCCACGGTCAGATGGCGACGCTTCAGCATGGTTTCGATTTCGGCCAGACGCGCCTTGGACTGGCGCTTACGCTCGGCGGCGGCCGACTCAAGCACGCTGGAGGGCACATGTTCCATCATGTAGCCGGGCATCACGATGTCGACCGACATGTACACCGCGGTCAGATGCGCGCCGAACCGCTCCTTCAGGATCCGCGCGACGTCGAGCCGGGCTTCGGTCGACGGACGATCATCGACATGAACGAGCAGGGACTTATAGGACATGACCGGATCTCCTGAGGGCACCTGACCGCGATGGCGGGCATGCTAGCCCGTCTCGCACCGGGACGAGCGGCAATGCCCGTCCTCTTGGTTTCAAGTCTAGCCGGAGCGTGGCCCGAAACCTTGATCGGGATCAAGATACCCCATTTCGCTGCGGAAAAACCGCGGCGACCGGTACTCTCGCCTTCAGCGCCATTTCAGTCACCTCGCCATCGGGATCGGACAGATGGGTGATGGCGCCGCCGGCGCCGATGCTGGCGCCATCCTCATCCACCACCACGGTGCGGATCACCATCGCCAGGCGCATCGACCCGTCCAGGCCGATCCGGCCGATGGCGCCGGAATAGATCCCCCGCGGGCCGCCTTCCAGCCGGGCGATGATCTCCAGCGTCCGGCGCTTGGGCGCGCCGGTCATCGATCCGCCGGGAAAGCATGCCGCCAGCACCTGGATCGCCGTTGCATCAGGCCGCAGCCTGGCCCGCACGGTGCTCACCATCTGATGCAGAGTGGTGAAGCTCTCGATGCCGAACAGCACCGGCACATCCACCCCGTCGGGCCGTGCCATCCGGCCCAGATCGTTGCGCATCAGATCCACGATCATCAGGTTTTCGGCCCGCTCCTTTTCACTGCCCGCCAGCCTGCCGATCAGCGCGGCATCGGCCGCCGGGTCGGCGCCCCGGCCGATGGTCCCCTTGATCGGCCGGGCGATCGCGCAGCCGCCGGTCATGTCCACCTCCAGAAACAGTTCGGGCGATGCCGACAGCACATTGACATCACCGAAGCCCAGCCACGCCATCAACGGCGCCCGCGCCATGCGCCGCAGCCGGCGATAGCTGGTCCAGGCATCCACCGGCCCGGCGACATGCATCTGTCTGGTCAGGCAGATCTCGAACGACTGCCCCATCCGGATCAGCCGCTGCGCCGCCCGGATGCGGCGGCGATAGCCGTCGGGGCCGTGACGGGCGGTCACCCGATGGGCGATCGGGGTCATGTCCACATCCGGCAGGGGGCGGGCCACCGCCAGCCGCGCCGACCAGTCATCCGCCCAGGCCTGTGCCGCAGCGATGGCGGCGGGGTCGGCCGCCGGCACCAGCATCACCGCCTCGATGGCATGGCCGCCATCCGGCCCCGGCACCGCCACCAGCAGCCGGTCGGCCAGAATCTGCCGCAGATCGTCGTGGCGGCTGGCATGATGCGGCACGCCGATCGCGATCTCGGCCAGTTCATAGCCCAGATAGCCATAGAAGCCGGGCCCGGGCAGCGGCGCGCCGTCATCGCCCGCCACCGGTGCCACCCGGCCGATCCGGCGGGCCATGTCGTCCAGCAGGTCGAAGGCCGGGCCGTCGACATGGCCCAGCAGGCGGCCGGCACCATCGGCCACAGTCAGCCGCCGCGCGGCCACCCGATAGCGCAGGCGCCGGGCGGCAGGGCCCTGGCCCGCCAGGATCACCGGCCGCGCCGCCGGGTCGCCATCGGCCGCATCCAGCCACAGCGACCAGCCGCCCTCGCGGCGCGCCAGATCGGCCACCGCCTCGATATCCACGCCGTCGCCCACCCGCCGCCGCAGCACCTGCCAGCCCGCCGGCCCCGGATCGGGCAGCACGCCCGCCGGCCAGTCATGACAGCCGGCGGCGGGCGTGCTGCCTGCGATCACCATAGCCGGCCTGTCATGGCGGGGCCTGTCATGGCGGGGCCAGCCCTCTGCCGGTGCCGCATCACACTGCCGAGCACCCTGGTCGGCCGCGATCCCGGCGAAATTCGCCAGCAGCCGCGCGCCATCGTCGGTCAGGATCGATTCCGGATGAAACTGCACGCCGAACACCGGCGCTGTCCGGTGGCCCAGCGCCATCACCGCGCCGTCATCGCCGGCCCGCGCCAGCACATGCAGGTCATCGGGCACCGGTTCGGCTGCCATCAGCGAATGATACCGCACCGCCATGAAGGGGGATGCCAGCCCTGAAAACAGCCGGTGGCCGTGATGAACCACCGGGCTCAGCCGGCCGTGGCGCGGCTCGCCCGCGCGGATCACGGCGCCACCGGCGGCGATCGCCAGTCCCTGATGGCCCAGGCAGATGCCAAGCACGGCGAGCCGGCTGCCGGGCGCCAGCGCCGCGCCCAGCACCTCGGCCCCCAGCCGGAAATCGGCCGGCGTATCGGGCCGCCCCGGCCCCGGTGAAATCAGCACCACCCGGAAGCCATCGCCGGCCAGATCCCGCCAATGCGCCGCGTCATGCGGCACGATCACCGGCAAGGCGCCGGTCACCTGCCACCACAGCCGTGCCAGATTGCCGGTGAAGCTGTCATGATTGTCGATCAGCAGGCAGCGCATCCGGTCTCCGTCTTCTGTGTCAGGGCCAGCTTCTCTCGATCGGCCCACCCGGCGGGTGTCCGATGATATAGCCTCTGGGCCACACTCAGGCGAGCCTCCGCAGATACCATGGCCGTCCCGGACACTGTGCTTGCAAGACACATGACCCGCTGGTAAGTTTTTGACCGACGATATGGCGCCGTGCCGCCGCCATCCCCCCGCAGGAGCCGCCGGTCATGCGCGATGTCTATATCATCGGGGCCTTTTCCACCGCCTTCGGCAAGAAACCCGATACCAGCTTCAAGGGCCTGGCCCGTGAAGCCTATCTGGGCCTGCTCGCCGATGCGGGGCTTGAGACCGGCGCCGGGATCGAGACCGGCTGGTTCAGCAATTGCGGCATGGGCAGCTGGGGGCAGCGCAACATTCGTGGTCAGGTGTGTTTCACGCCGCTGGTCCAGGATGGTCTGTTTCCGGAACGGGTGCCGATGATCAACGTCGAGGGTGGCTGTGCCTCGGCGATGATGGCCTTGTCCGGCGCCTTCAAGGACGTGGCCTCGGGCGAGGTTGAAGTTTCCATGGCGATAGGGGTCGAGAAGACCTTCGTGCCGGGCGATGCCGCCCGCACCGCCGAAATCTTCGAAGGCGGGATCGACCAGTTCGACCCGCAGGAATGGCAGGCCTATTACGCCGCCGCCGGCCAGAAGGCCAACAAGCCGTTCGATATGGGCCCCGACCGCACGGTGTTCATGGACACCTATGCCATGCAGGCCTGCTATCACATGGCCAGGTGGGGCACGACGCAGCGGCAGATCGCGATCGCCGCGTCGAAGAACCACTGGCATGGCAGCATGAACCCCAAGGCGCAATACCGTTTCGAGGTGTCGCCCGACGAGGTTCTGGCCGACCGGCCGGTCAGCTTCCCGCTCACCCGGTCGATGTGCGCGCCGATCGGCGATGGCGCCGCCGGCGCGCTGGTCTGTTCGAGAGATTATCTCGACGGCCAGCCCGAAGCGGTGCGGGCGCGCGCCATCCGCATCGCCGGGCTCGCCATGTCGGGTGGCAAATATCGCGACCTCGACGAGCCGGGCCTGAGTTCGGTGGCGGCGCAGAAGGCCTATGCCCGCGCCGGCCTCACCCCCGCCGATATCGATGTGGTGGAGCTGCACGACGCCACCGCGTTCTGCGAGCTTTATCAGTTGGAAATGCTGGGCTTCTGCGAACCCGGCACCAGCGGCCGCTTCATCGAGGCGGGCGAGACCCGGCTGGGTGGCCGGCTGCCGGTCAACACTTCGGGCGGTCTGGTGTCGAAGGGCCATCCGGTCGGCGCCACCGGTCTGTCGATGGTGTCGGAACTGGCAGCACAATTGCGCCATGAAGCCGGCGACCGGCAGGTGGCGAATGCCCGGGTGGCCCTGGCCGAGAATGGCGGCGGTGTGGTGGGTTTCGACGAGGCCGCCTGCGCGGTTGCCATCCTCACCCGCGCCGACGCCTGAGCCGGCCGCGCATCCGCGATCCACAGGTTTACAGCCGCGCGCGCAAAATCCCTGGCAGCAGCGGCCATCTGACGGGGCAGCCCTTCGGTCCCCCTTGGGCTGCCCCGCTTTTTCTTCACAGCCTGGCATCTCGGCTTGCGCCACCGGGCAGGCATGGGTTTGGATCCCGCAAGAGGTCTCCTCCAGCCCGCGAAGGTGCCGTCATGCCGCCCTCCGATCCCATCATCCGCCCCGCCACCACCGATGACCTGCCGGCGATCATCGCCCTTCTGGCCGATGACGTGCTGGGCCGCACGCGTGAGGATGCCAGCATGCCACCGGCCGACGCCTATGTCCGGGCCTTCGATGCGATGATGGCCGATGGCAATCAGATCCAGGTCGTGGCCGATCGCGATGGCGTGGTGGTCGGCACGCTTCAGGTCACGATCATCCCCGGCCTGTCGCGCATGGGCCAGACCCGTGGCCAGATCGAGGGCGTGCGCGTGGCGGCATCGGAACGCGGTGCCGGGTTGGGCGAGGCCCTGATCCGCTGGGCGATCGAGGCCTGCCGCACCCGCGGCTGCGCGCTGGTGCAACTCACCACCGACCGCAGCCGCACGGACGCCCATCGCTTCTATGACCGGCTGGGCTTCACCGCCAGCCATCTGGGCTACAAGCTGACGCTCTGATACCAGCACCTGGGGGCACCGCATGCAGCAGCACCCCAACCCTTTGCGCAATCGGATGGCGCGCCTCGATCGCCAGATCCAGCCGCCGGCACGGCGTTGTCATCGGCATCGGCGATCCTGATGACGTCCTCCGTCGATACGGGGCATGAGATCACTCTCCCTCAGGGGCGGCCGGTTGCGGCGCAAGGTCGATGGCGGCCGCAGCGGCGGTCAGCGCCGCGTCGTCGATCCGGCCTTCCGACTCAGCCGCCATCCGGCCGATCACGGCCCGGGTATCGGCATCGGTCAGCGTATCGACGAACAGCGTGCGCTCGGCGCCAAGTCCCTGTTCCAGCGTGCCGTCCATGGCGGTGCGCACCAGCCGCTTGGCATGGGCCACACCCAGGCCCGGCAGGGCGGCCAGATCTGCGGCCAGTGCCACGGCCGCCGCCACGACATCGCCGCCCTCAGGCACCAGCGCCGACAGCAGGCCCAGCCGCTCGGCCTCGGCCGGAGAGACGATACGGCCACGCAGCACGAAATCCAGCGCGCGCCTCGCCCAGCAGCCGGGTCAGGCGCTGGGTGCCGCCACCGCCGGGCAGCAGGCCGGCGCGGACTTCCGGCAGGCCGAATTTCCACGGGCCATCCAGGCCAAGCCGCAGATCGCAGGCCAGCGCCAGTTCGAACCCGCCGCCCATGGCCCAACCATTCAGCGCCGCGATCCAGGGTTTCGAACTCGCCTGGATGCGATCGAGGCAGGCATTGAACGGCGCGGGCTTCACCGGCCGCGACAGATCGTTGAACCGCCGGCCCGATGCCGCGACCTTGCCGGCGGTCGCCGCCAGTTCGATCAGGCTGTAATGGCGCACGAACATGCCGGTCACCGCCCCGGTCAGCACCACCGCCCGCACGGCGGCATCGCCATCCAGGGCGGCGACGGCACCGGCCAGCGCATCGGCCGCGGCGGCATCCATCAGCCCCAGGGCACCCGGATCGAACCGCACCAGCGCCACGCCACGAGCGGGCCGGTCGATCTCGATCAGCGGCAGGGTTGCGTCGTCCGCGGCGGTAGCGGACCCGGCATCGAGGCCGGTGGCGGTTTCGGCTGTCATCGGGGGGCATCTCCTCTATGGCTTTCCCTCCAGTCTATCAGGCCGCGGCCGGCCAGAGTATGGAGCGATCGTGGTCCCGTCCGCCACCTTGCCCCGCGGCGGCCAGCGCCCTATACAGAAGGCCCGCACAGGTTCAAGCCGTGTTTGAACCCGCACCCGGTTCGCACGATCAGGAGACCAAGGCTGTGGCGAGGGATGGCATGGCAACCGATACCGACACCGCCGATGCCCAGCGGCAGAACAACCGCCGCGACAAGCTGTTGCAGGCGGCGGCGCATCTGTTCGCAAGCCAGGGCTATGAGGCGACATCGATGCGCGACATCGCCAGCGCCGTCGGCATGCTGCCCGGCTCGGTCTATTATCATTTCCCGTCCAAGGAAGACCTGTTCGTGGCGGTGCATGATGAAGGCGTGCGCCAGATCACCGACGCGGTCGAAGCGGCGATCGCCGGCATCGACGACCCGTGGGACCGGCTGGAAGCCGCCGCCGCCGGCCATATGGAAGCCCTGCTGGCCGATAGCGGCTTCGCCTCGGTCGTCACCCCCGAATACTCCACCAAGCTCGCCCAGGCCTCCGCCAGCCTGATCGCCCAGCGCGACGCCTATGAACGCAAATTTGCCGGCCTGGTCGACGCCCTGCCCCTGGCGCCCGATGTCGACCGCCGCATGCTCCGCCTGGGCCTGCTCGGCATGCTCAACTGGGCCCGCACCTGGTACCGCCCCGGCCCCGACCACAAAACCCCCGCCCGGATCGGCCGCGAGATGGTCGCGCTGCTGCGCGGGCGGGCGCATCAATGAGGACAGATGGGGGCCTTGCGAAGAGTCCGTGTACGGACTAGATTTCTATAAATGTCCGATTTGAGAGATCGCCGCCGATGACTGCCACCGCACGATCCATCCAGCCTCAGCCGGTCGGGAGCACCGCCGACCTGTCCGGCCCGGCTTTGCGGAGCTTTTTCCGGATCGCGGGGCTGTGGCAGTTGACCACGGATGAGCAGATCACCCTGCTGGGCGCGCCGGCGCGGTCGACCTATTTCAAGTGGCGGCAGACACAGGGCAGCGGCGTGCGGCTGTCGCGCGATACGATCGAGCGGATCAGCTATATCCTGGGCATCTACAAGGCCTTGCAGATCCTGCTGCCCGACCCGGCCGCCGCCGACGCCTGGGTGCGGCGGCCCAATCAGGCGGCACCGTTCGGCGGCAGGCCGGCCCTGGCGCGGATGCTGTCGGGCAATGTCGCCGACCTGTTGGCGGTGCGCCAGTACCTGGATGCCCAGCGCGGCGGCTGGGCATGAGCGGTGCCGATGCGCCAGCGCCGCCGGTGGTGGCGGTGACGTGGCTGCCGGCCTATCGGATCATCCCCAGCCGGTTTCCCCCCATTCACCTGTTCGAACGCATTACCGACCCCGCCGATCTGGAGGCGGTGTTCGCGATCGAGGCGATGACCAATCCGCGCCTGCGCGACGAGGCCGGCGACATCGCCCTGGTCGCCCCGGCCGACCGGGTCAGCGGGCCGGGATCGAGCGTGATCATGGCCGCCTTCACCCATCCCAATCCGGCGGGCAGCCGGTTCGCCGATGGCAGCATCGGCGCCTTCTATGCCGCCCGCGCGCTTGACACCGCGATCGCCGAGACCAGCCATCACCGGGCGCGCTTCATGGCCGCCACCGCCGAGCCGGCCATGGAGCTGGACATGCGGGTCTATCTGGTCGATCTGGCGGGCAGGCTGCACGATCTGCGCGGTCTTGGATCCAGCCATGCCGCCGTCTATCACCACAGCGACTACAGCGCCGGACAGGCCCTGGCCGCCGGGCTGCGCCGCCAGGGTGCCGACGGCATCGCCTATGACAGTGTCCGCCACCCCGGCGGCGAATGCGCGGCGGTGTTCCGGCCGCCGGTGCTGGGCAATGTCCGCCAGGGCGCCCATCTCTGCTATGTCTGGGACGGGCGGCGGATCAACCTGATCTATGAAAAGCGCCTGCTGGCCTGATCCTGCGCCGGTCACCCCGCCGGCCATAGCGGCAGCCCCACCGACGCCCGGAATTTCAGCGGCTTAAGCTCCGCCCCGATCCAGATCTGCAGGGCGACACGGACGTGATGGTGGCGCGCGCGCTCGACGCCGTCATCCATGGCCTGGACGTCGCCACCGGGTGGCCGGCCCGGTCAGTTCCGCGCCCGCACCCCGTCGATGATCGTGGTCACCATCCGTGCGGCCAGCCGGTCGCGGGCATCCGGGCCGTCATCGGCTTCCGGCCGATACCAGAAGATCGACCACTGCAAGGCGCCCAGCATCATCTTGACCGCGATCGAGATGTCGTCGGCCACGATCTGGCCGACGGCACGGGCGGCATGCGCCTGGTCCTTGAACAGATCCTCGAACCGGTCGCGGCTGGCGATCAACTCGTCCAGAGTGCGGCGCTGGTCGGGGGTGGTGGCGCCGAAACGGTGGATCTGCACACCCTGGGCGACCACGGTTTCAAAGGCGTGATGGTCCATCATCGCCCGGGCATGGGCGGTCAGCATCGCGATCAGCACCGCCAGCGGCCCACCGACCGCCTGGGTCGCCGGCATCACCGCCGCGAACAGCCGGTCCATGCCCTCGCGATGAACATCGAAGAACAGATCGGTCTTCGAGGCGTAATAGTGATAGATGAAGCCCTTGGTGCAGCCCAGCGCCCGCGCGACATCGTCGATGCTGGTGGCGTGATAGCCCTTTTCCATGAAGCATCGGGCGGCACTGTTCAGTATCTCCACCTTGCGGGCCTGCGGGTCCACCGCCTCGCCCCTGGATTTCTGTCGCGCCACACCTCTGCTCCCCTGCACCATGCCGGCGCCATGGTAGTCGATGGCCCGCATCCATGCCAGCGCCCGATGCCTGTTGCCGATAAACATCCTACTGAGTAGTATGTATCACAACAGCATGGAAAACATGGCGAATACCCTCTTGGGAGGAGATCGATACCCCATGGTCAGCGTTCTGATCACCGGCGCCGGCGGCTTTCTGGGCCAACGGCTCACCGGCGCGCTGCTGCGCGCCGGCAGGCTGCAACCATCCGGCGGCGGCGCACCACAGCCGATCACCCGGCTGTGCCTGATGGACCGCGTCGCGGTGGCGATACCCGATGCCACGGCCGGTGCCTGCCCGGTCGACACCATCGCCGCCGACATCACCGATCCGGCGGTGGCGGATGATCTGGGCCGGCAGGGCTTCGACAGCATCTTTCATCTGGCCGCCAGCCTGACGCTCGATGCCGAACACGACCCGCGAGCGGCCTGGGCCGTGAATGTGGCGCCGCTGCGCCGGATCATCGATCAGGCGCGAAACCGCCCCCGGATCGTGTTCACCAGTTCGATCGCTGTGTTCGGCGGCGCGCTGCCGGCGGTGGTGGGGGATGATGTCCGCCCCTGCCCCGCCACCACCTATGGCAGCCACAAGGCCATCGCCGAACTGATGCTGGCCGATGACAGCCGCCTGGGCCGGATCGACGGCCGCGCCCTGCGCCTGCCGATCGTGCTGACCCGACCGGGTGCCGCCAGCCCTTCTGTGTCCAGCTACGCTGCCAACCCTTCTGTGTCGGATCGCATCGCCGCCATCCTGCGCGAACCGCTCTGTGGCCGCGATGTGGTGGTGCCGCTGGCCGCCGAGGTCGCGATCCCGGTGGCATCGGCCGGCGCGGTCGCCGTCGCCCTCATCGCCTTGCATGATCTCGATGAAGCCGCCCTGCCCCCGGGCCGGGCGATGAACCTGCCCTCGCTCACCGTCACCATCGGCCAGATGATCGCCGCCGTCCGCCGGCACGGCACAGCCGACGGCACCGCTCAGGCCCCCGGCCGGATCAGCATCGCCCCCGACCCGGCGCTCGACCGGATCATCCGCGGCTGGCCCATGGGTTTCGTCTCGGCCGATGCCAGCCGGCTGGGGCTTGGCGCCGATGCCGATATCGGAGCGGTCATCGCCGACTTCCTGGCGGAGACATCGGCATGACCAACCCGACAACGGCGCCGGTCTGTATCATCGGCGGCGGATCATCCGGCGTGGCGGTGGCCAAGGCGCTGAAACAGCGCGGCATCAGCTTCGATTGTTTCGAGGCGGGCTCGGATATCGGCGGCATGTGGCGGTATCAGAACGACAACGGCCTGTCCTCGGCCTATGCCAGCCTGCATATCGACACCAGCCGCGACAATCTGGGCTATTCGGACGTCCCGATCCCGCGCAACCTGCCCGACTTCCTGTCGCATGCGCAGTTCCTGGCCTATCTGGAAGACTATGCCGACCGTTTCGACATCCGCCGCCACATCACCTTCCGCACCCGTGTCGAGGCCGTGACCCCGGCCGCCGGCGGTCGGTGGCAGGTGCGCCTGTCCGATGGCCGCAGCCCCGCCTATGCCACCGTCATCATCGCCAATGGTCATCTGTGGGATCCGCGCTGGCCGGATTTTCAGGGCCGGTTCGACGGCAGCCAGATCCACGCCCATCATTATCGCACCGCCGATCCGTTCCAGGATCGGGACGTGCTGGTGGTCGGCTTGGGCAATTCGGCGGTGGATATCGCGGTCGACCTGTGCCGGCGCGCCCGCAGTGTCACCATCTCAACCCGACGCAGCGCCTGGATCATGCCCAAATATCTGATGGGCATACCGGTCGACCGCTGGTCCGCCACCATCAGCCGGCGTCTGCACCTGCCCACCCGCATCACCCGGATGATCATGGCCCGGCTGATCCGGCTGGGGGTGGGCGACCAGCGCCGGTTCGGCCTGCCGCGCCCGGCGCACCCGATGTGGCGGGAACATGCCACGCTCAGCCAGGAGCTGCTGCCCTATATCGGCCATGGCTGGATCACGCCCCGCCCCGATATCGCCCGCCTCGACGGCGACGGCGTCTGCTTCGTCGATGGCAGCCGGCAGCGGATCGACGCCATCATCCATGCCACCGGCTACAAGACCACCATGCCGTTCCTGGACAAGGCCCTGTTCGATCCCGACCAGCCGATCAGCCTGTACCGCCGGATGCTGTCGCCCGAGCATCCGGGGCTGATCTTCGCCGGGCTGGTTCAGCCGATCGGCCCCACCATTCCGCTGGTCGAACATCAGGCCCGCTGGCTGGCCGCCATGCTGGCCGGCGATATCCGACTGCCCGACCGCGCCACACAATTGCGCGAGATCGCCCGCCATCACAACCGGCAGCGCCGCAGCTATCTCGACACCGCCCGCTATGCGCTGGAGGTCGATTTCAAGACCTGTATCCGGCAGATGGCGGCCGATCGGCGCCGCGGCCGGGCGGGGACATGACGGCATCGGCGGGCTGATTTGCATTTCACGATAGGTAATCGACAAGCTTCATCAACTTTTACGTGAAAAACCTCCCGGCGGGCGGCATGCTGCCGGGACCGATGACCGATGACGAGCGCGTATTCTGGTTGCCGAGCCGGATGGACTGACGCCAAGATCGCCCCCATCTGGCCGGTGATGCCCGCGCCGACACGTCTGTCTGACACCGCCACTGTCACCGCCCACTCGCAAACGCCCACTCTCAAACGGATGCTCGGATTCCGATGACCGCGACCTCGACCACCTTCGATCCCGCCGTCTATGGCATCACCCCCGGTGCTGCCGGCGACATCGCGGCAACCCCGCCCGGCGGGCAGCACCAGACCGATATCGCCGTGATTGGCGCCGGGCCCGTGGGGCTGTTCTCGGTGTTCGAGGCCGGCATGCTGAAACTGAAGGCGCATGTCATCGACGCCCTGCCCCATATCGGCGGCCAGTGCAGCGCCATGTACCCTGAAAAGCCGATCTACGACATCCCCGCCTGGCCGAAGATCGAGGCCCAGGCCCTGATCGACCAGTTGGCGGGCCAGGCCGCCCCCTTCGATCCGGTCTGGCATCTGGGCCAGCAGGTGGTGTCGATGGCCCGCGACACCGACACCGGCGACTGGCTGGTCGGCACCGACAAGGCGACGCAGATCCGGGCGAAGGCGGTGCTGATCGGCGCCGGCGTCGGCGCCTTCGGCCCCAATCGCCCGCCGCTGACCGGCATCGAGGACTATGAAGAGCGCTCGGTGTTCTATCGGGTCGCGCGCAAGGAAGCCTTTCGCGGCAAGCGGGTGGTGATCGCGGGTGGCGGCGACAGCGCGCTCGACTGGGCGATCGAACTGGCCGATATCGCAGCCGCGATCATGGTCATCCACCGCCGGCCCAAATTCCGCGGCGCGCCGGAAAGCGTCGCGAAGCTGCATGCGCTGGCGGCCCAGGGCAAGATCGAGCTGGTGGTGCCCTATCAGCTTCACGGCCTGGAAGGCGACCCGGCAGCCGGCCGGCTGGATATCGTGACCGTCGCCGATCTGGACGGCAATGTCCGCCGGCTGGATGCCGATATTCTGCTGCCCTTCTTCGGCCTGTCGATGAATCTCGGGCCGATCCTGGAATGGGGCCTGGCGCTGGACCAGCACCACATCACGGCCGAACCCACCACCATGGCCACCAGCCTGCCCGGGGTGTTCGCCATCGGCGACATCGCCCGCTATCCCCACAAGCTGAAGCTGATCCTGTCGGGCTTCGCCGAGGCCGCCTCGGCCGTGCATGCCGCCCGCGAGATCTGCCGCCCCGGCGAGGTGATGCACTTCGAATACTCCACCACCAAGGGGGTGCCCGGTGCCTGACGTGCCTCAGCCTGCCCTGGTCATCATGCTGCATGGTGTCGGCAGCAATGGCGCCGATCTCGAACCGCTGGGGCGGTTCTGGCAGGCGGTGCTGCCGGGGGCCATGTTCGTGTCGCCCGACGCGCCGGAGCCTTTCGATCAGGTGCCGCCGGGCCAGATACCGCCGGACATGGCCGGCGCCGGCGCGCGGGCCTTCCAGTGGTTCAGCATCGGCGCGATCAGCCCCGACGACCGCGCGCGCCGGCTTGCCGCGGCACGCAGCGGCTTCGACCGGCTGATCACCGCGATCATCGCCGATCATGGCTTCACCGACAGACACGACCGGGTGGCGCTGGTCGGGTTCTCGCAAGGCTCGATGATGCTGCTCGACGCCATCGCCTCAGGGCGCTGGACGGTCGGGGCCGGTATCGCCTTCTCAGGCCGGCTGGTGACGCCCGATCCGCTCACCCCCGGATCGACCCCCCTGCTGCTGATCCATGGCGAGGCCGATCCGGTGGTGCCGGCCGATGAAACCCGCCAGGCGGCCCGCCGGCTGCACGCAGCCGGCGCCGACGTCACCGCCGGGCTTGAGCCGGGGCTGGTTCACACCATCTCGCAGGCCGGCGCCGCCGAGGCCGGCCGCTTCCTGGCCCGTCATCTGGGGCCTGCCTCTGCCTGATCAACCGATCAGCGACGCGGTCAGCGCCTCCAGCGCCCTGACCGCGTCGGCCGGATCCATCCGGACCTGAAGCCCGCGCTGGCCGCCATTGATATAGACATGGGGTTCCGCCAGCGCCGCCTGCTCCACGGCCACCGGCACCCGCTTCTTCTGCCCGAAGGGGCTGATCCCGCCGACATGATAGCCGGTCAGGCGCTCGGCATCCGCCGGCCGCATCATCGCCGCCGATTTGCCGCCAAAAGTTGCCGCCAGCTTCTTCATGCTGACCTCGCGATCCGACGGCACCACCACGCAGACTGGCCGGCCGTCGACCATGGCCATCAGGGTCTTCAGCACCCGCGCCGGCGGCTCGCCGATCGCCTCGGCCGCCTGAAGCCCGATCCGCTCGGCGCCCGGATCATAGGTATAGCTCACGGTCTGGAAGGCGATACCGGCCTTTACCAGCGCCTGGGTGGCACGGGTCGATGCCGTGGCCTTCGCCGCCGGGCCCTTCGCCGCCGGCACCTTCGATGCGCCGCTCATCGCCATCTCGTCTCCCGCTGTCCCGGCTATCGTTCCGTCGACATATAGCATGGCAGATCCGGCTCAGGCAGCGGTGGCGATCACAGATCCAGCGCCAGAATCCGCGACCGGAGCCAGGACACCCGCGGATCATGGTCGCGACGCGGATGCCAGGCCAGATTGATGGTGAAGCCCGGCAGATCGACCGGTGGCGCAAACATGTCCAGATCATCGGCACGGGCCATGGCCAGCCGGCGCGGCGCCACCGCGATCAGATCGGTCATCACGATCAGCGGCGGCAGTTGCAGGAAGCTCGGCAGCAAGGCGGCAATGCGCCGGCTGCGGCCAAGCGCCGCCAGAACCTCGTCGGTCACTCCCTTCAGCGTGCCACCGACCGGCGCCACCAGCGCGTGGTCACAGCCACAGAAACTGTCGAGATCAAAGGGCCGCGCGCCACGCGGATGGCCCTTGCGCTGGACCACCACGAAGCTCTCGTGAAACAGCGGCTCGTGGCGCAGCCCCATCGGCAACAGCGCTTCGGATGCAATCATCAGATCCGCGCGCCCCTCCTCCAGATCGTCGCGGCTGCGCTGGGCATCATGCGACATCATCACCACCCGCGCGGCCAGCCCCTGGGCTTGAAAGCTCTGCACCAGCCGGCTGGTCGCGGTGGCATGGACATAATCGGTCGCGATCACCCGCGCCGCCACCGGCCCGGCCGTGGGGTCGAACGGCATTTCGGCCGCGACCAGCGACTGCAATTCCTCCAGCAGCCGGTTCAGCGGCGCACGCAGCGCCTCGGCCCGGCTGGTCGGCACCAGCCCGCGCCCCGAGCGCACCAGCAGCGGATCGTCGAACAGATCCCGCAACCGCGCCAGTTGCGCCGACAGCGCCGGCTGGCTGATCCCCAGCCGCCGCGCGGCACGGGTGACGCTCAACTCGGCCAGCAGTACATCCAAAGACAGCAGCAGGCCCAGGTCATGCCGTGGTAAATCCATCAAGGTTATCTTTCATATACGAACTATCGATTGGAATTATCGACAGCAGGCGATGCAGCTTCAATGCCGCTATCCTCAGCGCTTCCGATCACAGGGACATCCGTATGCGCCGCAACGCCCATCTGCCGACCTTGCTGGCGCTTGCCGCCGGCTATTTCGTGGTCGGCATCGCCTCGATGTCGGTGATCGGCCTCAGCGTGCCGCTGACGGTGGAGCTTGGCATGCCGGCATCGGCCGTCGGCGGGCTGGTCACCGCCTTCGCCATCACCTATGCGCTGGCGGCGCCGGCGATGCAGATCTTCTTCGGCGCCCATGCCCGGCGGCGGCTGATCATGACCGGCCTGGTGATCGTCTTCGCCGGCTGTGCGGTCTGCGCGCTGTCGACCGATTATGGCGTGCTGGTCGCGGGGCGGATCGTGATGGCGCTGGGGGCCGGCCTGGTCGGGCCCACGGTGTCGGCCACCGGCGCGGCGCTGGTGTCGGAACATGAACGCAGCGCGGCCCTGGCCCTGGTGTTCGGCGGCATGACCGCCGCCGTGGTCGTAGGCGTGCCGGTGTGCAGCGTTCTGGGGCTCAGCCTGGGCTGGCGCGGTGTCATGTGGCTGATCGGCGGCATCGCCCTGGCCACGGCATTGGCCGCCTGGGCGACCGTGCCGCGCACCGCCCGCGGCGTGCGCACCGGCGCCCGAATGATGCTGCGCATGCTGGCCGACCGCCGGCTTGGCATGGCGCTGCTGGTGCCGTTGATGCAGATGTCGGCGGTGTTCGCCACCTATGCTCTGCTGGGGCCGTGGATGGCGGCAGTGATCGGCAATGCCGATGGCAGCCTGCCGGCCAGTGCCGTGCCGACCGCGATGTTCATCTATGGCGCCGGCGGGCTGGTCGGCAATGCGCTGGGTGCCTGGATCGAACGCCGGGTTGGGGCCTTCGCCACCCTGCGCATCACCCTGGTGGCGCTCGGCGCCGGCTTTGCCGTCGCGCTGGTGGTGCCCGGCGGGTTGTGGCCGCTCTATGTGCTGATGGGGGTCTGGGCGGTCACCGCGATGTCGTTCATGGCCCCGCAGCAGAAGCGGCTGGTCGATCTGGCGGGCGACCGCGCCGGGTTGGCGCTGGCGCTCAACGCTTCGGCGCTCTATGTCGGCATCTCGGCCGGGTCCAGCGCCGGGGTCGCGGTTCACGGCAGCTATGGTCCGGGCATGCTGCCGGTGGCATCGCTGATCTTCACGGCTCTGGCATTGCTGGCGCTTCAGGTCTCGCGCGGGCGCCGGCCGGCCTGAGGCCGGCCATCAGCCGCGGCCGAGGTCATGCGGCCGATGGCTGATGGTTGATGGCTGATGGCGCCGGTCAGCGGGCGAGCGGCTCCCAGCGATAGGCGATGCCCGGCGTGGTCGCCTCCCGCACCCGGCCGATGCCCGGCCAGGCGATATGGGCACCGGCGACCAGATAGCCCTCGGCCGCCGCCTCGGCCAGCGCCGCCCGCCGCGTCGTCCGCGCCTGCGGCTGGTCGACGTCGAAATCGATCGTGACATCCGGGTCGGCGAACTGCACCACCTCGCCATGGGTGATGTCGCCCCAGATCACCAGCCGCGCACCGCCATCGGCGACCACGATCGAGGAATGGCCGGGCGTATGGCCGGCGCGCAGGATCGAGCCCAGCCCTGGAACCGGATCGGCACCGTCGACAAAGGTCTGAAAGCGGCCTTCGGCGCGATAGGGCGCAATTGCAGCCAGGGCCTCATCGAAGCTGGCCCGGGCCGGCTCGGGGGCTGCAGCCCGCGCCTCGGCGCTCAGCCAGTATCCGGCGTCGCGTTCCGCCACATGCACGCGTGCGTTCGGGAACACCGCCTTGCCGTCGCGGACCAGGCCCCCAGAATGATCGGCATGGATATGGGTCAGCACCACATCGTCGATCTCGGCCACGGAATGACCGGCCGCCGCCAGCGTCTCGGGCAGATGGCCCAGTTGCGGCCCCAGCAGATCGCCGGTGCCGGTATCGACCAGGACCAGCCGGCCATCCGGCATCCCGATCAGATAGGCATTGACCGCCAGCGGCACGGGTGAGGCTTGACCCGCGCGATCAAGCGCCGCTTCGATCGCGGCTTTGGGCGCGCCATGCATGATCTCGGTCAGCGGCACCGGCACAGTGCCGTCCGACAGCGCCGTCACCGCGATGCGGCCGATATCCAGCCGATACGGAGCCGGCAGGTCGTCCGCCACGGCCGGGGCCGTGGCCAGGAACAGGCCCAGCAGGGTTGTGATGGCAATCGGTCTGCGTGTCATGACAAGGGTCTTTCTGAAGCGATCGGCCGCGCAGGGCTTGCGGCGGCTGATGCGTCAGGTATCAATGGGCAGGTCAGCAATCAAATCGATGTGGCTCATGACATCCATCGACCATTTCAATTTACGCAGCTTCGACCTCAACCTGCTGGTTGCCTTCGACGCGCTGGTCGAGGCGGGCAGCGTCACGGCGGCGGCGCGGCGGCTGAAGATCGGCCAGCCGGCAATGAGCCATGCGCTGTCGACACTGCGCCTGCTGCTCGACGACGACCTGTTCGTGCGGGTGGGCCAGGCGATGCAGCCCACCGCTCGCGCGCTGGCGGTGGCAGGCCCCGTGCGCGCGGCGCTGGCCCAGGCCCAGGCGGCGCTGGCCACCCGCGACAGCTTCACCCCTGAAACCGAGCACCGGGTGTTCCGGCTCGGCATGACGAGCGAGCTTGAGCTTCTGCTGCTGCCGGCGCTCACCGCCAGGCTCAGCACCCGGGCGCCGGGCATCCGCCTGCATGCCCGGATGGCCCCGACCCATCAGGTCGAGGCGATGATCGATACCGGCGTGATCGACCTTGCCGTCGGCTGCGCCATTGAACCGGCCAGCCGTCATCGCGGGGCGGTGCTGTTTCCGGGCGCGGTATCCTGCTGCTTCAATCCGGCGCTGCTGCCCCTGCCGGTGCCGGTGTCGACCGCCGATTATCTCGCCGCCCGCCATGCCGTGGTGTCGCAGAGCGACGATCTGCGCGGCTGCGTGCACGAGGCGCTGGAGCGCATCGATGCAGATCTCGACGTGGTCACCGCGGCGCCCGACTTCCTCACCGTGCTGGCAACCGCGGCCGAGGCCCCGGTGATCGCCACCATCTCCAGCCGGGTCGCGCGGAAATACGCGCCCGGGCTGGGGCTGGTCGTCAGCCCGGTACCGCTCGACCTGCGCTTCCCGCCGGTGCGGATGGTCTGGCCGCTCCGGCTCGACAGCGACCCGGCGACGCTGTGGCTGCGCGGTTTGATCCAGGATATGCTGGCCTGATCGGGATGGCTGGCGGTCAGGCGGCGCTGGCGTCGCGCGACGCGGCATGCGCGGCGATCCGGGCCTCGGCCATCGCGTCGGCGACCTCGGCGGTGGTGCGGCCGCTTGCCGTCGCCTCGGCGAAGATCCGTGCCATGGTTTCGGAAATGCCATGCACGCGCGCGGTGGCCCGGCCGGCATCATAGCCTGCCGCGTCATGCTCGACCGCGATGTTGATCACGCCACCGGCATTGATCACGTAATCCGGCGCATACAGAATGCCGCGATCGGCCAGTTCCCGGGCATGGCGCGGTTCCGCCAACTGGTTGTTGGCGGCGCCGGCGATGATCCGGGCGCTGAGCTCGGGGATGGTGCGGTCGTTCAACACCCCGCCCAGCGCGCATGGGGCATAGACGTCCACCGGCTCGGCATGGATGGTGGCCGGGTCGGCGATACGCGCGCCGGTCAGCCGCGCCACCCGCGCCGCCGCGTCCTGATGGATGTCGGCCACCACCAGCTTGGCGCCGGCCTCGTGCAGCCGGCGCGCCAGATCGGCGCCGACATGGCCCAGCCCCTGCACCGCGACGGTGACGCCGGCAAGGCTGTCGGTCGCGGCCGATGCGCCGGCCTTGCCATGATCCAGCGCCGCCTTGATGCCCAGAAACACGCCCAGCGCGGTGAAGGGCGACGGATCGCCGCTGGTGTCGGCCAGTCCCAGAACATGGGTGGTCTGGCGCCGGACCTGCGCCATATCCTCCGTGCCGATGCCGACATCCTCGGCGGTGATATAGCGGCCGGCCAGCCGGTCGACCACCCGGCCGAAGGCACGCATCATCGCCGGCGTCTTGTCGCGGCGTGCATCGCCCAGGATCACCGCCTTGGCGCCACCAAAGGCCAGCCCGGCCATCGCGTTCTTGTAGGTCATGCCCCGCGACAGGCGCAGCGCATCGGTCACCGCCGCCGCCTCGTCGTCATAGGCCCACATCCGGCAGCCGCCGACACCGGGGCCAAGCACGGTCGAATGAATGGCAATGACCGCTTTCAGGCCAGTGTCCGGATCATGTCCGAACACCACCTGTTCATGACCATCAAAGGCCCTCGAAGAAAAAACGGACATGGTTCCTCCCTTGCGGCCACCACGTGACTGTGGCCGTATTCAATACATCGGATTTTTCTGATTGATCTTGGTCTGTTGAAAAATAATCTGTCACCGCACCGCCTGCGATTCAATCGCCGTGCGGGACGCGGTTTAAAATAGAGGGAATCTTACGAAGCCTGACTTCATGGGCATTTTCTGTCCGAAAGACACCGCATCGGCCGGTAATAAAATTACGCTACAGGTTGATCAATGGTCCGCCCGTCGGGAGCCGCCTGTCCGGCGACCACGATCAGGGGTCGTGATCGGCGATGTCGTCCTCGACCAATCCAGGGTCGGCCCCGCGACTGGCGACATCGCGGTCCAGATTGGCGATCACGGCGGTCAGCATCCGGCGCAGGTTCAGAATCTCGCCGCTGTTCAGGCCAGCGATGGCCGCCAGGTTGGTTTCAGCGGCAAGCGGCAGCAGTTCCGCACGCAGCGCCCGGCCCCGATCGGTCAGATAGACCAGGCTGCGCCGCCGGTCGCTGGTGTCACGCTCCCGATAGACCAGCCCGCGCCGTTCCATCAGGCGCAGCGCCGTCACCGTGGTCGGCTCCATCATGCGGATGCGCCGGCTCAGGTCGCGCTGGCTGATCCCCTCTTCCTGCCACAGAATGCGCAGAAAGAACCACATGCCCATGGTGATTTCGGTATCCGAAACCCGCATCTGCATGGCGCGCAGGAACACCCGGTGGGCGTCGCGCACCAGATAACCGATGCTGTCGGTCAGGGCGAAGTCGTCGCCCGCTGCCGCCCGCTCATAAACCTCTGCGGCCGGGCGTGCCTCCGGCGGAAGCCGCTTTCCGTCGATAGACACCATAGGTTCATCCATTCCAAAGCCAATGCCGTCTCACGTTATGACGATAGCATGAGGAATGTTTCCGGAGATAGCGACAGAGAACAGAATATGCAACTTGTGCGCGGTATCCGGCCGGCCGCCGCCGTCCGTCAGATCCGGCCCAGCAGGGTCCACCACACCAGATCCAGCGGCCAGATCAACAGCGGGGTGATCAGCCCCAGCGCCAGCATGGCGCGCGCCGCCGCGCGCTGGCCGATGCCCGACAGCCCCAGCGCCACGATCACCGGCGGCGACTGATAGGGCAGAAGCGCTGTGGAAAAGCCCAGCACCTGGGTCATCAGCACGGTATCGAGCGGCAGGCCGGTTGCCGCCACCAGCCGCTCGGCAAGCGGGGCCAGGATCGCCGGGGTGCCGTGCAGCGACCCCAGCAGCCCGACGACGGCCGAGATCAACCCCAGCTTGTAGACATTGGCGGCATCGGCGCCGGGCTCGAAGCCGGCAATGGCGATCATCACCGCCCCCATGGCATCGCCCAGGCCGCTGGCGGCAATGACGGCGCCCAGCGACAGCATGGCCGCGATGAACAGCAGGGTGCCGACCGGCAGGCCGGTGCGGATGAAATCCGCCGGCACCAGACGCAGGCGCGGGGTCAGGATCAGCGCGGCCGCGGCCAGACCGATCCAGGCCGGCTTCAGCCCGTGCAGCCAGTCGGTCGCCCACAGGGCCAGGGTCGCGCCCAGGATCACCGCCAGCCGGGTCAGCGCGCGTGGATCGGCCGGTGCCGTCTGCGCCATGGCATCGGCCGCGACCGGCGGCGGTGCCGGAAACAGGCGCACCAGCAACCCCACCAGCAGCACCGCCTTCACCATGCCCAGCACCGGGAAATGCAGCAGCAGCCAGTCGCCATAGCCGAAATGATGGTCGTACAGGGTTTCGGCGGCACCGGTCAGGATCATGTTAGGCACATTGGCCGGCAGGATGCCGAAGGGCGGAAAGAACGTGCCCAGCGCCGCCGCCAGCACCAGCCCGGTGCGACCGGGATGCCCGGTCGGATAGCCGGCGCGATCAGCCAGCGCCAGGGCGATCGGCACCAGCAGCGCCACCCGCCCCACCGCCGCCGGCACCAGAAACGCCAGGGCCACGCCCGCCGCCACCAGGCCTGCGATCAGCGCCGGATAGGACCGCCCGAAGGCGCCGGCCGCCCCCCGCGCCAGCCGGTCGGCCAGCCCCGCATGACGCGCCGCCGCCCCGAAGACCAGCCCTGAGAGCACCAGCCAGAAGGCCCCGGAATGAAAGCCCGAGAACACCGTGTCGGGCGGGGCGGTGCCAAGCAGGGCGGCACCGGCAAAGAACAGCACCGCGGCATAGGCCTCAGGTGCTGCACCGGTCGCCACCAGCACCAGCATCGCCAGCGCCAGCCCGCCCGCCTGCACCGCGGTGGCGGCATCGCCGGCAAACAGCGGTGCCGTCACCGCAAGCAGAAGCCCTGCCGCCGATATCATCGGCGGCAGGGCTGTTCCTATGGTCGGTCGGGTCATCGATGTGGTCGGGTCATGGGCGGCGGGCGGTCAGGCGGCATCGCGCCGGGCGCGCATCGCCCGCGACACCCGGCCCACCGGCGGCCGGCCAAGCTGGTCGGAAATGAACCAGCCCGCCTCCAGCACCGCGTCCAGATCGACGCCGGTGTTGATCCCCATGCCGTGCAGCATGTACAGCACGTCCTCGGTCGCGACATTGCCGGTGGCACCCTTGGCATAGGGGCAGCCGCCCAGCCCGGCCACGGAACTGTCGACCACGGCGATGCCCTCTTCCAGCGCCGCCAGAATATTGGCCAGGGCCTGGCCATAGGTGTCGTGGAAATGCACCGCCAGCCGCTCGCGCGGCACCACCGCCGATACGGTCTCGATCAGCCTGTGCACCCGGCCGGCCGTGCCGACACCGATCGTGTCGCCCAGCGACACCTCATAACAGCCCATATCCAGCAGGGCCTTCGAGACCTCGGCCACCTTCTCGGGTGCGATCTCGCCCTCATAGGGACAGCCCAGCACGCAGGACACATAGCCGCGCACCTCGGCACCGGCGGCGCGCGCCGCATCCACCACCGGCCGGAACCGGTCGAGGCTTTCGGCGATGGTGCAGTTGATGTTGCGCTTGCTGAACGCTTCCGACGCAGCACCAAACACCGCCACCTCGTCGGCGCCGGCAGCCAACGCCGCCTCCAGCCCCTTGATATTAGGGGTCAGCACCGGATAGCGGGTGCCGGGGCGGCGGGTCAGCCCGGCCATCACCTCGGCATGATCCGCCATCTGCGGCACCCATTTCGGGCTGACGAAGGCGGTGGCCTCCACCGCCGGCAGGCCGGCCGCGGCCAGTTGCTCGATCAGCGCGATCTTGACGGCGGTCGGCACCACGGCCTTCTCGTTCTGAAGGCCGTCGCGTGCGCCGACCTCGACGATGCGGACATCCGACGGAAGGGCCATGGCTGTCTGTCTCCTCACTATTCGGTCAAAGGCGTGCGCCGCTCACTCTGTCGGCTTGAAGGCCAGCAGTTCGGCGCCATCCTCGACCAGATCACCGGCGGCATAATGAACCGCATCCACCGTGCCGTCGACCGGGGCCGCGATGGTGTGCTCCATCTTCATGGCCTCAAGCACGATCATCGGCGTGCCCTTCTCCACCACATCGCCGGCCGCCACCAGCACCTGCACCACCTTGCCCGGCATCGGCGCCACCAGCCGGCCACCGCCGGCCGCCTCGTCGCCGGTGAAGGCGAAGGGGTCGAAGCGTTCCACCATCGCATGCTCGTCGGCGGCCCAGACATGAACCCTGGCGCCGATCCCGGCCACCCGTGCCGTGAAGCGGTGGCCGTCGACATCCAGGGTCATCCGTCCGCCATCGCCCAGGGTGGCGCGCACCGGCAGCGACGGCCCGTCACCCACCGCCACGGCATAATCGCTGCCGCGGAAATGCACCCGCACCTCGATCTCGCGCTCGCCGTCGCGGAAATGATCGTCGACATGGCTCACCGCATTCATCCGCCAGCCATCGGCCGCGGCCCAGGGGCTGTGCGGGTCGGTCGACGCCGCGGCCCGGCGGCTGACCTCGCCTCCCAGCACCAGCAGCCGATGCAGTGCCGCGGTGATCAGCACCCGGTCCGACGCCGGCTGCGGCCCGGGCAGCAGGTCGGCGCGGTGGCGTTCGATGAAGCGGGTATCAAGTGCTGCGGCGGCGAAGGCCGGATGTGCCGCCACCCGGCGCAGGAACGCCAGATTGGTCTTCAGCCCCGCCACCTCATAGGTGCCCAGCGCGCGACGCAGCTTCACGATCGCCTGGCCGCGATCGGGCGCATGAACGATCAGCTTGGCGATCATCGGGTCGTAATGGATCGACACCTCGTCGCCGGCGCGCACGCCGCTGTCGACCCGCACACCCTCGCCTTCCGGCGGCACCAGATGCGCCAGACGCCCGGTCGCCGGCAGGAAATCGCCGTCCGGGTCTTCCGCATACAGCCGCACCTCGATGGCATGGCCGTCGATGGCAAGCTGGTCCTGAGCCAGCGGCAGGGGCTCGCCATCGGCCACCTTCAACTGCCATTCCACCAGATCCTGGCCGGTGATCGCCTCGGTCACCGGATGCTCGACCTGAAGCCGGGTGTTCATCTCCATGAAATAGAACGCGCCCGCGCCCTCGGCCGAGGCATCGACGATGAATTCCACGGTGCCGGCACCGACATAGCCGATCGCCTGCGCCGCCTTCACCGCCGCGTCGCCCATGGCGGCGCGGGTCTCAGGGTCCATGCCCGGCGCCGGTGCCTCTTCCACCACCTTCTGATGGCGGCGCTGGATGGAGCAGTCCCGCTCGAACAGATACACGGCCCGGCCGCTCTGGTCGGCGAAGACCTGGATCTCGATATGGCGCGGGGTCAGCAGGTATTTCTCGATCAGTACCCGGTCATCGCCGAAGCTGGACGCCGCCTCGCGCTTGGCGCCTGCCAGCGCGCCCGCGAACTCCGCCTCCGACATCACCGCGCGCATGCCCTTGCCGCCGCCGCCGGCGGTGGCCTTGATCAGCACCGGCCAGCCGATGCGGCGGGCTTCCGCCAACAGCAGCGCCTCGTCCTGATCCTCGCCATGATAGCCGGGCACCAGCGGCACCCCGGCCGCCTCCATGATCCGCTTGGCGGCGCTCTTCGATCCCATGGCGCGGATCGCATCGGCGGGCGGGCCGATGAACACGATGCCGGCCGCGGCGCAGGCCTCGGCGAAGCCGTCATTCTCGGACAGGAAGCCATAGCCGGGATGCACGGCCTCGGCGCCGGTGGCCTTCGCCGCCTCCAGGATCCGGTCGGCCTTCAGATAGCTCTCGCGCGCCGGCGCCGGGCCGATCAGCACGGCCTCGTCGGCCATCTCGACATGGGCCGCGTCGCGGTCGGCCTCGGAATAGACCGCGACCGTGGCGATGCCGAGCCGGCGGCAGGTGCGGATCACGCGGCAGGCGATCTCGCCGCGATTGGCGATCAGGACTTTGCCGAACATGCGTTACGGTCCCCGATTTTTCTGAAGGTGGTGGTGGGCGTGCCACCCCTGTGCAACAGGACAGCGCCGATAGCCGATCAGCGCGGCCGGGCGGATCAGTCGCGCCAGGATGGCGGGCGCTTCTCAAGAAAGGCGCCCAATCCCTCGCGGCCTTCCGCAGATGCCCTGCGGTCGGCGATGCGGGCGGCGGTGTCGGCCACCAGCGCGTCATCCACCGGCCGGCCGGCCACGGCGAAGGCCAGATCCTTGGCCGCGGCCATCGCTTCAGGGCCGTTGGCCAGCAGCAGTTTCACCAGCCGCTCGCCGGCCGCTTCCAGGTCTTCGGCCGCCACCACCTCATGGATCAGGCCGATCTCGGCCGCGCGGTCGGCGTCGATCGCCTCGGCGGTCACGAACAGCCGCCGGGCCCAGCGCAGGCCGATGGCGTTGATCACATAAGGGCTGATCACCGCCGGGATGATGCCCAGCTTCACCTCGGTCAGCGCGAATTTGGCCCGCGGCGTGGCGATCGCGATATCGCAGGCCGCCACCAATCCCACGCCACCGCCATAGGCCGCTCCCTGAACCAGCGCCAAGGTCGGCTTCGACAGATCGTTCAGCGCCCGGACCATGGCGCCCAGCGCGCCGGCATCGGTCAGGTTCTCGTCCCGGCTGTATCCGGCCATCCGCCGCATCCAGTTCAGGTCGGCGCCGGCTGAAAAGCTCTTGCCCTCGGCCGCCAGCACCACCACCCGCACCGCCGGGTCGGCATCGAGCCCCCGGAAGATCCGGGTCAGTTCCACGATCAGCTTGTCGTCGAAGGCGTTGTGCAGGTCTGGCCGCGCCATGGTGACGCGCGCGACGCCCCGGTCATCGGTCGCAACCACCACGGCAAGGGGGGAGGTTTCGGTCATCACAAGGGGCATCCTCGGAAAGCACTGAACAGAGACGATGGCGGCACCGCGGCGCATCACATCCGGAACACGCCGAAGCGGGTCGGCCCGATCGGCGCGTTCAGCGATGCCGACAGGCCCAGCCCCAGCACCCGGCGGGTATCGGCCGGGTCGACGATGCCGTCGTCCCACAGCCGCGCCGAGGAATAATAGGGATGGCCCTGCACTTCATACTGGTCGCGGATCGGCGCCTTGAACGCGGCCTCGTCGTCGGCCGCCCAGCTTTCGCCGCGCTTCTCCATCGCATCGCGCTTCACCTGCGCCAGCACGCTGGCCGCCTGTTCACCACCCATCACCGAGATGCGGGCATTGGGCCACATCCACAGGAAGCGCGGGCTATAGGCGCGGCCGCACATGCCGTAATTGCCGGCGCCGAAGCTGCCGCCGATCAGCATGGTGAATTTCGGCACCTGCGCCGTCGCCACCGCGGTCACCATCTTGGCGCCATCCTTGGCGATGCCGCCGCTTTCATATTTCCGCCCGACCATGAAACCGGTGATGTTCTGCAGGAAGATCAGCGGAATGCCGCGCTGGGCGCAAAGCTCGATGAAATGGGCGCCCTTCTGGGCCGATTCCGAGAACAGGATGCCGTTATTGGCGATGATGCCGACCGGATAGCCATAGAGATGGGCGAAGCCGGTGATCAGCGTCGTGCCATAGAGCGCCTTGAACTCGTCGAATTCCGAGCCGTCGACCACCCGCGCGATCACTTCGCGCACATCATAGGGCCGGCGCGGGTCGCGCGGGATGATGCCGGCCAGTTCCGACGGGTCATAGGCCGGGTCGCGCGGGGCGGCCAGCGCCAGCGCGGCAGGCTTGCGCCAGTTCAGGCTGCCGACGATCCGCCGCGCGATCTGCAAGGCATGGGCATCGTTCTGGGCATAGTGGTCGGTGACGCCCGAGACCCGCGAATGCACGTCGGCGCCGCCCAGATCCTCGGCGGTGACGATTTCACCGGTCGCCGCCTTCACCAGCGGCGGGCCGCCCAGGAAGATGGTGCCCTGGTTGCGCACGATGATGGTCTCATCCGACATCGCCGGCACATAGGCGCCGCCGGCGGTGCACGACCCCATCACCACCGCGATCTGCGGAATGCCCATCGCCGACATATTGGCCTGATTGAAGAAGATCCGGCCGAAATGGTCGCGGTCGGGGAACACCTCGTCCTGCTGCGGCAGATTGGCGCCACCGCTGTCGACCAGATAGATGCAGGGCAGCCGGTTCTGCATCGCCACTTCCTGGGCGCGCAGATGCTTCTTCACCGTCGCCGGATAATAGGTGCCGCCTTTCACCGTCGCGTCATTGGCGACGATCACGCATTCCACGCCCGCCACCCGGCCGATGCCGGTGATGATCCCGGCGCCGGGAATGCTCTCGCCATACATGCCGAAGGCCGCGAATTGCGACAGCTCCAGAAACGGCGAGCCCGGGTCGAGCAGCGCCCGCACCCGGTCGCGGGGCAGAAGCTTGCCGCGCGACACATGGCGCTTGCGGGCGACCTCGCCGCCGCCTTCGGCGATCGCGGCCACCTTGTCGCGCAGGTCGTCGACCTGGGCACGCATATGGGCGGCATTGTCGCGGAACTCGTCTGAGCGGGTGTTGATCGCACTTCTGATCTGTCGCATGGCCAAGCAGGTTCCCGGACGTCTAGAGTGACTTTCGCGTCGTCTGGTCCACGAAAATCACTCTAAGTTACGAGTTTATCGAGCATCTTTACCTGACCAGGTGATACCACCTGATCAGGATCTGCTCTAGGAGCGGAGAAGGAGAAGAGTGCGGCGGGCCGAGGCCGCCACCGGCAGGCGGACTGTCACCAGCCGCCGGTTTCAAGCCAGCGGTCGACCTGACCCAGCCGGTCGGCGCCGAAGAAGGGTTCACCGTCGATCAGGAAGAACGGGCTGCCGAACACGCCGCGCGCAACCACCTGCTCGCCGGCGGCCCGCAACCGCGCCTTGGTGTCGTCGGCGCCGATACCAGCCAGGCAGGCATCGCGGTCGAAGCCCACATCCGCCGCCAGATCAGCCACCATCTCAGGGGTGGTCGGGCCGGCATCGTGGATCTCGGGGCCTTGCGCGAACAGCCGGGCATAGATCGCCAGCGCCAGCCGCTTGGCCCGCTCCGGATCAACCGCATCGGCCCAATAGAAGCCGCGCGCCGCGGCCACCGGGTGGAATGGGAAGGCGGCCGGCATCCGGAAGGGCAGCCCGGCCAGCCGTGCCGAGCGGGCGAAATCGCGCAGCGCATATGGCCCCTTCATCGGGTCGGTGATCGGCGGCTGCATGTTGGTCAGCTTGAACACCGCCCCCAGCAGAAACGGATGCCAGCGCACCGCGCGGCCGTGGCGGTCGCCGATCTGATCGATCTGATGGGCGGCGATGTAACCATAGGGCGAGGTGAAGTCGAAATAGAAGTCGATCGGCTCAGCCATGATCTGGGCGTTTCCTCCGCACCGGCGGGACGGGTCTTGGCCGCCCGTCTCCGCCTTGATGGTCTGATGGATGGGCCGGCGGCAGTGCCGGCGCGTCTTCCGGATACGCCCCTCAGGCCGCCAGCGACCGGGCGATCACCAGACGCTGAATGTCGCTGGTGCCCTCGTAAATCTGGCAGACCCGGACGTCGCGGTAAATCCGCTCCACCGGATACTCGGCCAGATAGCCATAGCCGCCGAGTGTCTGGATCGCCGCCGAGCACACCTTTTCGGCCATTTCCGAGGCGAACAGCTTGGCCATCGACGCCTCCTTCAGGCACGGCATGCCGGCATCGCGCATCTGCGCCGCCCGCACCACCATCAGCCGGGCCGCCTCGACCTGGGTCGCCATGTCCGCCAGCCGGAACGACACCGCCTGATGCTGGAAGATCTTCACACCGAAGCTCTCCCGCTCCAGGGCGTATTGCACGGCATAATCCAGCGCGGCGCGCGCCATGCCGACAGACTGCGAAGCGATGCCGATGCGCCCGCCTTCCAGGTTCGACAGCGCGATCTTATAGCCCTCGCCCGGCTGGCCCAGCATCAGATCCGGGGTCAGCTTCAGGTCGTCGAAGATGATCTGGCAGGTGTCGGAAGCATGCTGGCCCAGCTTCTCCTCCACGCGGCCGACCTTGTAGCCGGGAGTGTCGGTGGGCACGATGAAGGCCGAGATGCCCTTCTTGCCCGCAGCCGGATCGGTGACCGCGAACACGATCGCCACATCGGCATTGGCGCCCGAGGTGATGAACTGCTTGGTGCCGTTCAGCGTCCACATGCCGTTTTCATACGACGCCCGGGTCTTCAGCGCGCTCGCATCCGATCCGGCCTGCGGCTCGGTCAGGCAGAAGGCGCCGATCTTCTCGCCGCGGGCCATCGCCGGCAGAAAGCGCTGCTTCTGGTCATCCGTGCCAAATTTCAGGATCGGCATGCAGCCGACCGAGGTATGCACGCTCATGATGGTGGAGACCGCGCCGTCGCCGGCGGCGATTTCTTCGATCGCCAGCGCATAGGACACGTTGTCGGTGCCGGCGCCGCCCCATTCCTCGGGCACGATCATGCCCAGCAGGCCGAGCGCGCCCATCTTGCCCAGCGCCTCTCGCGGAAAGATGTGCTCGCGGCTCCAGTCGGCCGCATGGGGCTTCAACTCGCCTTCGGCAAAAGCCCGCGCCATGTCGCGGGTCATCTGCTGCTCTTCGGTCAGGATCATCGGTCCGGCTCCGGCACTGTCGGTCGCGCCCCGGAACATACCGGGACGGACCAGGATCGTCTGACAACATCGCCCGCGAGCATCTGACCGCGCGGGGGACGGCGCCGCCACCGCATGGCTTGAGGACCGGGGGACGGACCTGGCTCGTGCGGCGGCGGCACCAACGGTGCCCGGCGCCCTTAAGGGGGTAGAAGGGGCCGGCCACCGTCGTCGGGTCTGGCAGGGCGCGAGGACGCGCCAGCCAGGATCAGTTCATCAGTTCGACACCAAGCGCCGTCGCCTCGCCGCCACCGATGCACAGGCTGGCGATGCCGCGCTTCATGCCGTTGCGCTTCAGGCCGTTCAGCAGGGTCACCAGAATGCGCGCGCCCGAGGCGCCGATCGGGTGGCCCAGCGCGCAGGCGCCGCCATAGATGTTCACCCGCTCGTGATCGAGGTCGAGTTCCTTCATCGCCGCCATGGTGACCACGGCGAAGGCCTCGTTGATCTCGTAGAGGTCGACATCCTTCGCGGTCCAGCCGGTCTTGGCGAACAGCTTGTTCAGCGCGCCGATGGGGGCCGTGGTGAACCATGCCGGTTCCTGAGCGTGGGTCGAATGGCCCACGATCCGCGCCAGCGGCGTCAGCCCGCGGCGTTCCGCTTCCGAGGCGCGCATCAGCACCAGGGCCGCCGCGCCATCGGAAATCGACGACGAATTGGCCGCGGTCACCGTGCCATCCTTGGCAAAGGCCGGGCGCAGGGTCGGGATCTTGTCCAGATTGGCCTTGCGCGGCTGCTCGTCGATGCCGATCTCGACGCTGCCGCCGCGGGTCTTCACCGTCACCGCCACGATCTCGGCGGCGGCGCTGCCATCCGTGTCGGCCGCCTGGGCGCGCTTCAGCGAGGTGATCGCGAAGTCGTCCTGGGCCTCGCGGGTGAACTGATAATGCTTCGCCGTCTCTTCGGCGAAGGTGCCCATCAGCCGGCCCTTGTCATAGGCGTCTTCCAGGCCGTCGAGGAACATGTGGTCCATCACCCGGCCGTGGCCCATGCGATAGCCGCCGCGCGCCTTGTCGAGCAGATAGGGCGCGTTGGTCATGCTCTCCATGCCGCCGGCCACCATCACGCTGTTGGAACCGGCGAGCAACTGGTCATGGGCGAACATCGCCGCCTTCATGCCCGAGCCGCACATCTTGTTGACGGTGGTGCAGCCGGCATCGAGCGGCAGCCCGGCGCCGATCGACGCCTGGCGCGCCGGGGCCTGGCCCTGGCCCGCCGGCAGCACGCAGCCCATCACGACTTCCTCGACGTCGGCGGCCGGCACGCCGGCACGCTCCAGTGCCGCACGGATCGCGGCGGCACCCAGTTCGGATGCGGTCAGATCCTTGAAGTCGCCCTGAAAGCCGCCCATGGGCGTGCGGGCGGCACCGGTGATGACGATCGGATCGGATGCGGTGGTCATGGCTCTGATCTCTCCTGGAACAAACTGTCGGCGGGCGACCCGTCGGTCACGCCGTCTCGCCGAACAGCTCCCGGCCGATCAGCATGCGGCGGATCTCGGACGTGCCGGCGCCGATCTCATAGAGTTTGGCGTCGCGCAGCAGGCGCCCCGTGGGATAATCGTTGATATAACCATTCCCGCCCAGCGTCTGAATGGCCTCAAGCGCCATCCATGTCGCCTTTTCGGCCGCATAGAGGATCGCACCTGCGGCATCCTTGCGGGTGGTCTCACCACGGTCGCAGGCTTTGGCCACCGCATAGACGTAAGCGCGGGTGGCACTCAGCGTCACATACATGTCGGCCATCTTGCCCTGCATGAGCTGGAACTCGCCGATCGGGCGGCCGAACTGCTTGCGTTCGTGGATATAGGGCAGCACCGCATCCATGCAGGCCTGCATGATGCCGAGCGGGCCGGCCGAGAGCACCGCGCGCTCGTAATCGAGGCCGCTCATCAGCACATGGACGCCCTTGTTGAGGCCGCCCAGCACGTTTTCTTCAGGCACCTCGCAATCCTCGAACACCAACTCGCCGGTGTTCGATCCGCGCATGCCCAGCTTGTCGAGCTTCTGCGCCACCGAAAAGCCCTTCATGCCCTTCTCGATGATGAAGGCGCTGATGCCGCGCGGGCCGGCCTCCATGTCGGTCTTGGCATAGACCACCAGGGTGTCGGCCTCGGGGCCGTTGGTGATCCACATCTTCGAGCCGTTCAAGACATAGCGGTCGCCCTTCTTCTCGGCCTTCAGGCGCATCGACACCACGTCCGAACCCGCACCCGGCTCGCTCATCGCGAGCGCGCCGACATGCTCGCCGCTGCACAGCTTGGGCAGATAGTGCAGCTTCTGCTCCTGGGTGCCGTTGCGGTGGATCTGGTTGACGCACAGATTGCTGTGCGCGCCATAGGACAGGCCCACCGAGGCCGAGCCGCGACTGATCTCTTCCATCGCCACGACATGTTCCAGATAGCCGAGGCCGGTTCCGCCGTAATCTTCCGACACCGTCATGCCCAGCACGCCGATATCGCCCATCTTCTCCCACAGATCGGCCGGGAAATCGTTCTCACGGTCGATATCGGCCGCGCGCGGCGCGATCTCCTGCGCGGTGAAGCTCACCACGGTCTGGCGCAGCATGTCGGCGGTCTCGCCCAGGTCGAAATTCAGTGTCGGGTAATTCGACAGCATGGTGTCTTCTCCCAAGTTTGGTGCGGCCCGGCGTCAGTTCAGCCGGCAAGCGGCGGCAGCCGCTCAGCGTCTGGCCGCTCAGCTTTCGGCAACTTCGATCAGGGTCGATTGCGAGGCGGCGCAGAACACCGGCCGGCCATCGCGGTCGCCAAAGACGTCGCATTGCGCGATCGACAGGGTGCGCCCCGCTCTCAGCACGCGGGCGCGTGCAATCAGCTTCGCCCCCACCGCCGGCGCCATCAGGTTCAGCTTGTATTCCACGGTCAACACACGGGTGCTGGGCCGCATCAGGGTGTGGCAGGCATAGCCGCAGGCGCTGTCGGCCACGGCGCCCACGATGCCGCCATGATAGAACCCGTCCTGCTGGGTCACCATCTCGGACCAGGGCAGTTCGATCTGGCAGATGCCCGGCGCGCACACCGTCATCACCGCGCCGATCGCGCGCATGATCGCCTGCGCCTCGAAGCTTGCGCGCACCCGTGGCTCGAAATCCGGATCCTGCACACGATATTCGGGCAGGTCATGCGCCGGCAGAAGCCGTTCCGTCAGGCTTGCATCCATGGCGGTCATCTCCCTTGGTCTTCCCTTGAACGATCCCCTGATGCCCACCGCGGACGATCATCCGCAGCGTGTGTGTTCCGGCATGGCAGGCGGTGTCAGGAAGACCGGTCGCGCCCTCTGGCGTGGCGCGTGTCCGGTATGCGGCGAACTATAGCGGTCGCCACCCCATAGATGAAATTGTATCTTTTCATATGACGCATCGACAGCGTCTATGGCAGACCCGCTATCCCGCGTCCCATGCCGCCACCGGAGACCATTGCCTTGGACCTCTACCAGATCCGCTATTTTCTGGCGGTCGCCGAGACCGGCAGCTTCACCAAGGCGGCCGAACGGGTGTTCGTGACCCAGCCGACCCTGTCGGCGGGTATCCGCAAGCTGGAAGACGGGCTGGGCACGGCCCTGTTCACGCGCCGGGCGCGGCGGGTGGACCTCACGGATGCCGGGCGGCGTTTCCAGGGCCATGCCCGGGTGATCCTTCAGGAAGCGGCCATCGCCGAACAGGTGGTGCGCCGGGGCACCGATCGCCAGGGGCTGCGGCTGGGCGTGCTCAAGACCCAGCCGGTCGAGCGGATTTCGGCCCTGCTGATCCAGTTCGCCAACGGCCAGCGCGGTGTCGATGTCGATCTGTTCGAGGGCACGGCGGCCGAGATCGACGAGGCGCTGACCGCCGGACGCGTCGACACCGCCATCACCCGGATCGCCGATGATGCCGACCGCGCCGAGGCGGCCCCCCTGTTCCGCGACCGTTATCGGATCGCTGTGTCGGAACGCAACCCGCTGGCCCGCCGCAGCCAGATCCGGCTGGCCGAACTCGATGGCCTGCCCTTCATTCTCAGGCGGCATTGCGAGGTGATGGGCGATGTCCGGCGCAATTTCCTGGCGGCCGGCGCCCGGCCGCGCATCGTCCACCGCTCCACGCAGGATGAATGGACAGTGGCGCTGGTCGCGGCCGATCTGGGCCTGGCGCTGATGCCGCAGAGCTTCGAACGCCCCGGCATCGCCATGATCCCGATCACCGACTATGAGCCGACCCGCCTGATCGGCCTGTCCTGGCGCGGCACGCCCACGGAAACCACCACCTTATTCCGCGCCTTCGCCGCCTCGCATGACTGGCACGGCGGCACCGCATCCACGCCCCCGCAGACAGCGGCGGCGTGGATGCGGTGACGCGCGGCCAGTCCTGCGGGCTCACCCAGCCCGGTCGGCCTCACTCGGTGATGGTATAGGTGCCGAGATCGCAGAGATTCTGGGTGTCTTCCAGCGGGTCCAGACGATCGCCCTGGAATTCGAAGCGGATGTCGTATTTGCAGACCTGGCGGTCGTCCGAGAAGCGGACCGTGAGGCTCTTGCCCGGGGCCAGCACCTTGTTCTCGAACATGTCCTCTTCCCAGTCGTCTTCGCCGACGGGAGAGGCGTAGAAGGACTCGACCACCGATTTGGTACGATTTTCGATGGTCAGGGCGAAATTATTCGCCAGGGCGGCGCTGCCCCAGCCGGCGGCGACCAGCATGGCCACGGCGCCCAGCACGCTTTTCTTCATAGATCCGATCCTTTGCAAATGATCGGCGCGATCTGTATTGATCGACAGGCGCCGCCGATATTCGCCAAGTATCACGCCGCAAATGATCATGCAAGCCGTCTTCATCATGTCCTGTATTGAACACACCGACAGGCGATCACCGTCTTGTTCGCATCTTGACGGCCCGATCCATGACAAGATGCAGTGCAGCATTCAACCGGTCAGGCCGCGCTGCCGAACCGGGATCGATAAATATCCGGTGTCACGCCCAACCGGCGCAGAAAGGCGCGGCGCATGCGTTCGTCATCGCCGAAGCCCGCCGTCACGGCCACGGATTTGATCGAGCCGGCACCGGATTCCAGCGCCCGGCAGGCGGCATCGATCCGCATCGCCTCAACCCAGCGCGCCGGGGTCTCGCCGGTGGCGGCGCGAAAGGCGCGGGCAAAGGCACGCACCCCCATGCCGGCGCGGGCGGCCAGCGCCGGCACGGTCAGATCGGCGGCCGGATCGGCGGTGGCCTGAATGCGCAGGGCCAGGAAATCATCCTCGGCGGCCGTCGCCGGCTTCGGCAGCAGCGGGCTGAACTGCGACTGGCCGCCGGGGCGGCGCAGGAACACCACCAATTGCCGGGCCACCGCCCGTGCGAGCGCCGGGCCTTCATCCGCTTCCACCAGCGCCAGGGCCAGATCGATGCCAGCGGTGATGCCGGCCGAGGTCCAGACCGGTCCGTCCTGCACCCAGATCTGGTCCGGGTCCAGGGTCACCCGCGGAAATCGTCGCCGGAATTCGTCGGTGCGGCACCAATGGGTGGTGGCGCGGCGGCCGTCGAGCAGCCCCGCCGCTGCCAGCACCAGCGCGCCGGAGCAGACCGAGGCCACCCGCACCGAGCGCGCGGCACCGCGCTGCAACCGGTCGAGAAGATCCCGGTCGCGGATGGCGGCATTCACCCCCTCGCCGCCCGCCACCATCAGCGTGTGCGGCTGCAGCCTGTCCAGCACCGCCGCGGGTTCGGCCATCAGCATCAGCCCCGCCGTGGTCGCGACCGGCCCGCCTCCGCCTGCCAGATAGCGCAGCCCATAGACCGGCGCCCTGCCGCCGGCGATCAGCAGGTCGTTGGCGGTGGCAAAGACCTGGAACGGCCCGGTCACGTCCAGAAGCTGGGCCTGGGCGAACCCCAGAAAAACGATCTCGCGCATGACAGGCTCCCTTGTCGATGATCGACCGGCACCTGAAGCCTATCGCGCAGCGGCGGCCAGGGCGAGGCCTCTGCCGAAAACGAGGGTTTGATGACCTTTCGGTCGAGCGTGATCCGGATCAGCATGCAGACAGTCCCACCGCATATCACCCGCCCCGGAGACGCATGATGACCGACATCCCTGCCCCCAGCCGCGCCGGCCTGCTGATCTTTCCCGGCATCACCGCCCTCGACATGGTCGGCCCATGGGAGGTGTTCCTGCGCATCCCCGGCTGGGCGCCGCTGCTGGTCGGGCGCGACGACCAGCCGGTCGCGGCCGATGGCGGGCTGATGCTAACGCCGCACGCCACGATCGCCGACTGCCCGCCGCTCGACCTGTTGCTGATCCCCGGTGGCGGCGGCATCGACGCGCTGCTGGCCGATGACGCGGTGCTCGATTTCGTCCGCGCCCAGGCGGCCACCACCGCCCATGGCATCGCGTCGGTCTGCACCGGCGCATTGCTGCTGGGTGCGGCCGGGCTGCTGCGCGGGACGCGCGCCACCACCCATTGGGCGTCCCATGATCTGCTGGCGATCTTCGGCGCGATCCCGGTCGCGGACCGGGTGGTGGTCGATGGCCGCATCGCCAGCGGCGGCGGGGTCACCGCCGGCATCGACATCGCGGTGGCACTGGCCGCCCGCATCGCCGGCCCCGACGTCGCCGCCGGCATCGAGCTTGCCATCGAATACGCCCCTGAACCGCCGATGGGCGCCGGCCGGCCCGACACGGCGCCGCCGGCGGTGCTGGATGCCGTCACCACGGCCTTCGCCGACCGCATCGCCCGCCGCCGCGCCCTGGCCGAAGCGGCTGCCGCCCGGTTCACCACCGGCTGATCGTCGGGCGGCGGCACCGGCGGTCGCGGCCCGGGCTTGGCGAACCCCGCAAGGGCCGGCTATGGTCGGCGGCGGCTTTGCGCACCGGTTTCGGTGCGACGGCCAAAGCCAACCCGCCGGAGTGCCCCTTGCCCATGGCTGCCAAGACCGACCGCACCGCCGCCTGGGCGTTCTGGATCGTGATCACCGCCATCATCGTCGGGCAGGCCGCCGGCACGATCTATCTGCCGTCGCTGGCGGCCCTGGCGCGCGATCTGGACACGGACCGCCGGATGGCGCAGCTCACCCTCTCGATCTGCCTGATCGGCAATGGCGCGGGCCAGTTGTTCTATGGCCCGCTGGCCGACCGGGCCGGGCGCCGGCCGGCGCTGTTGATCGGGCTCGGCCTGCTGTCGGTGGGCTCGGCCGGCGCCATGGTCGCGGGCGATGTCACCACGCTGATGATCTTCCGGTTCGTGCAGGGGCTGGGCGCTGCCGCAGGCCCGGTGGTCGGGCGCGGTGTGCTGCGCGATGCCGTGCCGCCCGACCGGCTGGTGCTGGCGATGTCGTCGCTGGGCCTGGCGCTGGCACTGGCGCCGGGCAGCGCCCCGGTGATCGGCGGGTTGATCGAAAACCTGCTGTCCTGGCGGTGGAGCTTCGGCCTGCTGCTGGGCTCGGCGCTGGCGGTTGCCCTGCTGGTCTGGCGGCGCCTGCCCGAAACCCTGGGCGATGCCGACCGCGCGCGGGCCCGCCTGACCGGGGTGATCGAAGGCTATCGGGTCTTCATCCGCATGCCGGTGTTCTGGGGCTATGGGCTGATGCTCACCTTCACCTTCGGCGGCCTGTTCATCTTCGTGAGCACGGCGCCGGTGCTGCTGATCGACACGCTGGGCATCCGCGCCGATGCCTATGGCTTCTGGTCCCTGCTGCCGTCCTCGGGCTTCCTGATCGGCACCCGCGTTGTTCGCCGCTTCGGCCGTCGGCTGGGCGGGCGCCGGCTGATCATGGCGGGCACCGTCATTCTGCTGCTGGCCGGGATCGCGATGACCGCAACGGCGCTCGCGACCGCGCTGTCCGCCTGGGGGCTGATGCTGCCGATGGCGCTGTTCGGCATCGGGCTCGGCATGCAGGTGCCCAACATCATGACCCGGGCAGTACAGCTTGAACCGTCACTTGCCGGCACCGCCTCGTCGCTGCTGGGCCTGTTCCAATTGGGCGGTTCAGCCATCATCGCCACCACCGCCGCCCTGCTGCCGCATGATGATGCGGCGGCCCTGGGCCTGGCGCTGACCGCCTGCGCCCTTGCCAGCCTTGCCTGTCTGCGCCTGATTCCGCGCGCCTGATCCCATGCGCCCGATTCCGGCCCGATTTCGTTTTGAGAATCAGTCGCAATTTCGATATCGGTCATGCTATGTCAGCGGCAGGCGCCGTTCGATCCGGGATCCCCGACAGCTTGGCCCACAATCCCGACAAGCTCGACATGTTCATGACCCATCGCGGCCGGCTGGTGAATTACGCCAACCGCATCGTCGGCGATCGCGCCGATGCCGAGGATGTCGTCCAGGACGCCTATCTGCGCTTTGAAGGCGTTGCCGACGACCGTCCGGTCGATGAGCCGCTGGCCTATCTCTATCGCATCGTGCGCAATCTCTCGCTCGACCTGCGCCGCCGGCTGGGGCGCGACCGGCTGCGGCTGGTGGCCGAGGATACCGGCGTGCTGGCCGGAATGGCCGAGGACCGCCCCTCGCCCGAAGCGGAGATCGGCGCCCGCCGCGCGCTGCAACGGGTCACCGACGCCATGGCCGAACTGCCCGAACGCACCCGGATCGCGCTGGAAATGCACCGGTTCGGCGGCTGTTCGATCCGCGAGATCGCCCGCCACCTGAACATCTCGACCGGGCTTGCCCATGCGCTGGTGGTCCAGGGGCTGGAGCATTGCCGCCAGAGACTGCACCAGGACGGCCACCATGACTGAACGCTGGCGGGGCAGCCGACGTCTATGGATCATGCCACCGATCGCGCCCCCCCCCTTGGTACCGCCCGTCCGGGAGATCAGCCCGCGCCATGACCGGCCCGTTGCCACCGCAAACCGCCGCCGACTGGCTGGTGGTGCTGCTCGACGCCCCCGATGATGCCGGGCTGGCGGCGGCCTTCGCGCGCTGGCACGCGGCCGATCCGCGCCATGCCGACGACTGGGCGGCGCTGGCGCGGACCTATCAGGTGATGGGCATGGCCATGCCGGTGCATGAAGCGGCCTGGCGCGATGCCAGAAGGACCGATGCCGGCGGCACCGGTCCACGGCCGCTGCCCTCTGTTCACACACCCCTCAATCGCCCGCCCGCCAACCGCCCGCGCCGGCGCGCGGCGGCCCTGGTCGCCATGGCGATGGCGGCCTGCGTTGCCGTCGCCATCCTGCCGGCACAGATCACCCGCTGGACCGCCGACCACGTCACCGGCCACGCCGAAACCGCGCAGGTGACATTGTCCGACGGCAGCCGGGTCCGGCTGGCACCCGACAGCGCCATCCGGGTCGACCTCACCGGCACCGACCGCCGGGTCGCCCTGATCGAGGGCCGGGCCTTCTTCGAGGTGGCAGCCGATCCGACCCGCCCCTTCCAGGTCACCGTCGGCGATGTCAGCGCCACCGTTCTCGGCACCGCCTTCGAGGTGCGGCGCGACGACGACGAGACCCGCGTCGCCGTGCGCGAGGGCCGTGTGCGGGTGGCGAGGTCCGGCGGCAACGCACCCGCGGAAGCCGTCCTTCAGGCCGGTGACTGGGCAGCACTCGGCGATACCGGTGCCCCGCGCCTTGGCCATCGGGCCGCCGGGGACATCGCTGTCTGGACCGACGGACAGGTGATCGCCCGCGACCGGCCGGTGGCCGAGGTGGTCGACGCGTTGCGGCCCTATCTCACCGGGCTGGTGCTGGTGCGGGGCGATGATCTGGCGCGCCAGCCGCTCACCGGGGTCTACAGCCTCACCGACCCGCTGGCGGCCTTGCGTGCCATCGCCGGCGCGCAGCACGCGCATATCCGCCAGATCACCCCCTGGATCGTGGTGATGTCGAAGGATTGATCCGGAAAAACGCCGGTCATCTCAAAAAAGCCTGAACACCCGCCCCCCGGCCATCGTCGCTTCTGCGAAACATGCAATTGCGTCGTAGTCGCACAAAAACGACGCGACACGCACCACATCGCAGACAGGGGCATGACAGGATGGCCGGCAGCACCACCCATCACGACAAGGCTCGCCGCCGGTTGGCGGCACTGGCCGTGTCGACCGCGCTCGGCATTGGCCTGGCGTCGGGTGCCGTCGCGCAACAGACCACCACCCAGGCCAGCCGCAGCTTCGACATTGCGGCCCAGCCGCTGCCCGATGCCCTGCCGCAATTCGGCCGTCAGGCCGGGCTTCAAATCTCGGCCCATGGCGATCTGGTACGCCGGGCGCGCACCGGCGGCGTCACCGGCACCATGAGCCCCGATGCGGCGCTGCGCCAGCTTCTGGCCGGCACCGGGCTGGGCTTCCGGCTGGATGGCGGCACGGCGGTGATCGTGGACGCCGTCGACGGTGCCGCCACCACCACCGTCCTCGACCCGATGCTGGTCCAGGGGGCTGTATCGCGCGATATCCGCGCCGGCGCCGCCGACCGGGCCAATTCCATCACCATCGGCCCTGAAACTTTGGCGCGCCGTAACCCCACCACCTTGAAGGATGTCTTCGCGGGCGAGGCGACGGTGTCGGTCGGTGGTGGCCAGCCGCTCAGCCAGAAGGTCTATGTCCAGGGGGTCGAGGAAACCAATCTGGCGGTCAGCATCGATGGCGCGCGGCAGAACAACAAGGTCTTCCACCACACCGGCACCAATCTGATCGATCCGGCGCTGCTGAAGGTGGCGCGGGTTGATCCGGGCGTGGCGCCGGCCGATGCCGGCCCCGGCGCGCTTGGCGGCGCGATCGTCTATGAAACCGTCGATGTCGACGACGTTCTGGCGCCGGGCCGGTCGATCGGCGGCTATCTGACCAGCAGCTATGACAGCAATGGCGGCACCTTCACCAAGGGCGGCGCGGTCTATGGCCGCACTGATAATGGTTTCGAGGCGCTGGGCTTCTTCAAACGGGGATGTCCCGCCCGATGTTGAAAAGGGCTCGGCGGACGTCGCTGGTTGATGAGGCTATGCAGCCTCGCAGACGGGG
>NZ_BMDZ01000016.1 GCF_014636235.1 Tistrella bauzanensis | reverse complement strand
TCCCTCCCAAGCCAAAAAGGTCGACAACGAGAGATTCAGACTTTTTCCGCCCTGTCACGCACAGTTTCACCCGATTGCCCTGCGTTCCCAGGGCATTGCCCTTGTCATATCCCCTCCAGGGGGATAGGATCGGCCTCATGACCGAGCCATCCGATATCCACGAGACCCATCCTGAGATCGTCAAGCGGCTGAAGCGCGCCGACGGCCATCTCAGGGGTATCATCGAGATGATCGAGGCGGGCAGGCCCTGCCTCGACATCGCTCAGCAGCTTCATGCGGTCGAGAAGGCGGTCAATCAGGCCAAGAAGATCCTGATCCAGGATCATCTCGATCATTGCCTTGAGGGTGTCGTTGGTCATCTTGAGAAAGACCAGCGTCAGTCGATCGATACCTTCAAGAAGATCACCAAGTACCTATAAGAAGTCGATACCGCCCGCTGTGCAGCCCGTGGCGCAGGCGGGCGGTCGAAGGGGGCATCATGCGGCGCATCCTTGCCAACCGGACCTACCGCCATCTGTTCCTGGCCCAGATGATCGCGCTGATCGGCACCGGGCTTGCGACCGTCGCGCTGGGATTGCTGGCCTATGACCTCGCCGGCGCCGATGCCGGCGCGGTTCTGGGCACCGCTCTGGCGATCAAGATGGTCGCCTATGTGGGGGTGGCGCCGGTCGCCACGGCCCTGGCCGAACGGCTGCCGCGGCGGGCGCTGCTGGTCGGCCTCGATCTGGCGCGGGCGGGGGTGGCGGTGCTGCTGCCCTTCGTGACCCAGGTGTGGGAGGTGTATCTCCTGATCTTCGTGCTGCAATCGGCGTCGGCCGCCTTCACCCCCACCTTCCAGGCGACCATCCCCGACGTGCTGACGGATGAAGCGGAATACACCCGCGCCCTGTCGCTGTCGCGGCTGGCCTATGATCTGGAAAGCCTGGTCAGCCCGATTCTGGCGGCGGCGCTTCTGACCGTCATCGGCTTCCACGACCTGTTCGCGGGCACGGTGGCGGGCTTCATCATATCGGCTGTTCTGGTGGGCTCGACAGTGCTGCCGGCATCGACGCCCGCCGGCCGGCAGAGCATTTACAACCGCGCCACCCGTGGCCTGCGGATCTTCCGCGCCACGCCGCGCCTGCGTGGCCTGCTGGCGCTGAACCTCGCGATCGCCGCCGCCGGCGCCATGGTCATCGTCAACACGGTGGTGTTGGTGCAGGCGGAATTCGGCCTTGGCCAACGCGCGACGGCGCTGGCGCTGGCGGCCTTCGGGGCCGGGTCGATGATCGCGGCCCTGCTGCTGCCGCGTCTGCTCAACGATATCAGCGATCGCACGGTCATGCTCTCCGGCGCGGCGGTGCTCGCCGCCGGGTTGTCCGGCGGCGGGCTTGTCGCCGATTTGGGGGTGCTGCTGCTGCTGTGGTTCGCGCTTGGTCTGGGCTGTTCCCTGGCTCAGACCCCGTCCGGCCGGCTGCTGCGCAGATCATCGCAGCCACAAGACCGACCGCCGCTATTCGCCGCGCAATTCATGCTGTCGCATGCCTGCTGGCTGATCACCTATCCCGCGGCCGGCTGGCTTGGCGCAACGGTTGGCCTGTCCGCCACCTTCGCCGTGCTGGGTGGGGTCGCAGCACTTGCGGCGGTGGCCGCCATCCGCCTGTGGCCGGCCTTTGATCCTGACGAGATCGAGCATGTCCACCGGATGCTCGATGCCGATCATCCCCATCTGCGCGGGGCGGTGACTGTCGGCGCCGGGCATCGGCATGCCCACGCCTATACCATCGACCATCACCACCCCGAATGGCCGCGCTCGACCTGAGCCATCGCGCGGCCATGCTCTCATGCTGTCAGGCCGTCAGGCCGTCCGCGGCCGCTCCTGAACCGTGCCCTCCGCCCAATCCGACTGGCTGACATCGGCGATGGCCTCGCCCTGGTCCTTCCAGCGCTGGCGTTCGGCCTCGGTGGCGCGGGGCGAGAACAGGCCGAGCTGGGCATAGATGATGCCGATCACCGGCGACAGCCAGCAGGCGAAGGCCAGCGGGATGTAGAGCAGGTTCTGGATCTCGCCATCGGCGATGCCCAGCGCCAGCGCGCTGATCACGAAGGCGCCGCCGGCATTCCACGGCACCAGCGGCGACATCAGCGTGCCGCCTTCCTCGATCGCCCGCGACAGGTTGAGCGTGGAATAGCCAAGGCCGCGATAGACCGGCGCATACATCCGGCCGGGCAGGGCGATGGACAGATAAGGGTCACCGGCGACGAGATTGGTCGCAAGCGAGGTGCTGACCGCCGCGGTCTGAATGCCCGCGAAGCTGCGCACCCGCGCCATGATCGCCTGGATGATGGTTTCGAGGCAGCCGGTCTGTTCCAGCGCGCCGCCAAAGCCCAGCGCGATCAGCACCAGCGAAATCGTCCACATCATCGACTGGATGCCGCCGCGATTGAGCAGGCTGTCGATTTCGGCGACACCGGTGTCGATGGCATAGCCGCTGTTGGCGAAGGTGAAGATCTCGTGCAGCGTGGCGCCCTGGGTGAACATGGCCACCACGCCGCCGGCGATCACGCCGGCGAACAGCGACGGGATCGGCGGCATCCGCATCAGCGCCAGTGCGATGACCAGCAGCGCCGGCAGCAGCAGCCAGGGCGAGATGTCGAAATTGGCCTGAAGCGCGCCGGTGATCGCGCCGATCTTCTCGAACGAGGCGCCATCGGCATCGACCACCAGGAAGCCCACCGCCAGATAGATCGCGAAGGCGATCAGCATCGACGGGATCGTGGTCGGCATCATGTTCTTGATATGCGAGAACACATCGGTGCCGGTCACCGCCGGCGCCAGATTGGTGGTGTCGGACAAAGGCGACACCTTGTCGCCGAAGAACGCGCCCGAAACCACGGCGCCGGTCGTCCAGTAGACCGGCACGTCGAAGCCGGCGCCGATGCCCATCAGCGCCAGGCCGACCGTGCCGACCGTGCCCCAGGACGTTCCCAGCGACAGCGACACCACCGCGCACAGCACCATCGCCGCCGCCAGGAAGATCTGCGGCGACAGCAGGGTCAGGCCGTAATAGATCAGCGTCGGCACCGTGCCGCTGGCGATCCACACCCCGATGATCATGCCGACGCAGATCAGCACCGACACCGATGGCAGCGCCACATGGATGACGTGGAACACCCCCTCCTCGATGTCCTGCCAGGTGAACCCCAGGGTGACGCCGACAACGGCGGTGATCGCAAGGCCGATGGCAAGCGGTACATGCGGCGTGAAATCGCCGAAATAGAACAGTTGCAGTCCCAGAACGAACAGGGTCAGAACAACCGGCGTCAATGCCAGTGTCAGGCTGGGGCGTTTTTTGGCCCTCGATCGTGACGGTGAAGTCATGGCGGGCCTCTCTTTGTCTCATGGACGGGTCGGGCGGACGTCATTGATTTCGGTGGTCACATGACAATGCACGGCATGACCGGTCCGGCCAGTGGCCGGGATCGCATCCGCGCTGCATGACCTTGGCTGGATCTGAACAGATCCGCACGCTTCGCGCATCACGATCATAGTCACGCCCGGATGAATCATCCAAGCGATTTGCCGCCGGGGAGCTGTGATTTTGAGATCACGCAAGGCGCCGCCGAACGGTCGCCCAGCCGTTCGTGCGAATCATCAAATTGCCTTATTCACATTAAGAAAACACTTTGATAGGGTAATCATCATCAAAGATATGCTTCCTGTCGCAGAAGAGGGCATACCGCACCATGAGCTTCGTCGAGGACTATGCAACGGCCGATGCGGTCGCATTGGCGGGCCGGATCCGTGCCGGCGAGATCACGCCCGACGAGGCGGTGGCGGCGGCGTTCGCGGCGATCGACCGGGTCAATCCGGTGCTGAACGCGGTGATCCTGCGCATGGAGGACGAGGCTCGGGCGCAGCTTGCGGCGCTGGACCGGGTCGACCGGGCCACGGCGCCGCTCTGGGGCGTGCCGGTGCTGTTGAAGGACGATTGCCAGTCCTATGCCGGCGTGCCCAGCGCCAATGCCAGCCGGCTGGCCGCCGGCTTCACCCGCGATTACGACACCGAGATCATGGCCCGCTATCGCCGGGCCGGGCTGATCGTGGTCGCCAAGACCAATCTGCCGGAATACGGCTCCAACGCTACAACCGAACCGGTTGCCAATGGTCCGACGCACAATCCCTGGAAGCATGGCTACAGCGTCGGCGGGTCGAGCGGCGGGTCGGCCGCGGCGGTGGCGGCGGGCATGGCGCCGATTGGTTATGCCAATGACGGTGCCGGATCGATCCGCTGCCCGGCCTCGTCGACCGGCACCTTCGGGCTGAAGCCGTCGCGCGCCCGCACCCCGGCCGGGCCGGTGTCGTGGGATCTGTGGGGCGGGCTGGTGTCGGAGCATGTCATCACCCGCAGCGTGCGCGACAGCGCGCTGATGCTGGACCTGACCGACGGCCCCGATATCGGCGCGCCCTATTTCGCGCTGCCCAAGCAGCGCCCGTGGATCGACGAGGTCACGACCGAACCCGGCCGGCTGCGGATCGCGGTCTGCCTGACCCCGCCGGTCGATGTGGCGGTGACCGATGATGCCCGCGACGCCGTGGCCCGCATGGCGCGGCTGCTGGAACAGATGGGTCATGAGATCGTCGAGGCCGTGCCGGCCTATGATGGCGAGGCGGTGGCCCGGGCGGTGAAGTTGATGCTGTGCGCCTATGACGCCGCCCAGGTCGACGATCTGTCGGCCCTGACGGGCCGGCCGGTCAGCCGCGAGACCGTGGAAGGCTGCATTCTGGCGGCGGCGGAGCGCGGCCGCGCGATCCCGGCGCCGACATTGCTGGATGCCCGCGGCCGGATGGGGGCCGAGGCCCGGCGGTTCTGCCGCTTCTTCACCGGCTATGACCTGCTGATGACGCCGACCTTGCCGCAGGCGCCGATGGCTCATGGCTTCCTCGATTGCGACGGCCTGGATCTCGATACCTATCTGGACCGGGTGATGGGCCATCTGGGCTTTACCCATATCGCCAATGTCACCGGCCAGCCGGCCATGTCGGTGCCGGGCGGCGTCAGCGCCGACGGCCTGCCGGTGGGCGTGCAGTTCATCGCCCGGCCGGGCGACGAGGCCACCCTGTTCCGGCTGGCCGGGCGGATCGAAGAGGCGGCCCCCTGGGCGCATCTGCGGCCGCCGGTGCGCGCCGCGCACCGCTGAACGGAGCCAGTTCCCCATGTATGCACCCGCACGCTATCGCATCGATGACCCGGACCGGATCGCCGCCTTCGTCGATGCCCATGGCTTCGCGATGCTGGTCGATGCCGCCCCCGATGGGGCCGTGCCATTGGCCAGCCATCTGCCGATGCTGCGGCTGGATGGCGCGCCCCGGCCCGGTGCGCGGCTGTTGAGCCATCTGGCCCGCGCCAACCCCCAGGCGGCGCGGCTGCGCGACGGCGTGCGGGTGCTGGCGGTGTTCACCGGCCCCGACGGCTATGTGTCACCCGCCTGGTATGTCACCGGCACCGATGCGCCGACCTGGAATTACGCCGCCGTCCACATCACCGGCCGTATCCGGCTGATCCATGGCGATGATACGGCGCGCGACGTGCTGGCGCGCACGGTTGCGCATGTCGAGGCGAGCCGCCCGCAGCCCTGGCCGCTGGAGACGCTGGACGAGGCCGATATCCAGGCGATGCTGCCGCGCATCCAGGCCTTCGAGATCGTGATCGACACGGTCGAGGCGCTGGCCAAATACAGCCAGGAACGCCCGGCGGCCGATCGGGTGGCGGTGATGGCGGCGCTGGCCAGGTCATCGCGCGACGAGGATCGGGCATTGGCGGCCGAGATGGCGGCCTATCCCGGCATCGCGCCCGAGGGGCCGTCGTGACCGGCCGGTCAGAGGCGCCCGAAACTGTCGGCCGGGCCGCCCTCGTCTTCGGTGAATTCGGCGGCCTCGGCCAGATGGTGGCGGAGCAGGGCGGCGGCGAGCCTGCGGTTGCCGGTTTCGATCGCGTTCAGGATCGCCAGATGCTCGCAGCACGACTGCACCACCCGATCGGCCGGCAGCCGGCGGAATTCCTCGCGCTCCTGAATGCGGCGCAGATTGTTCTGTTGGGCGATCGCCTGATCGAAGAACCGGTTGCGGGCGCCGGCGACGATGGCCTCGTGAAAGGCCGAATTCACCCGGAACCAGTCGCGTTCGTCCAGGCCGGCCGGGTCGCTGGCCAGAACCTGCATATGGGCGGCGCGGACCTCGCGGAACCGCTCCTGGTCCACCCGATAGCCCGGCTGGGCCAGGGCCTGGCATTCGATGGCGATGCGGAAGGCATAGCTTTCCGAAACCGCGTCGTCGTCGTCCAGGCTGTCGGCGAACCGCCAGCCATGGCCGGGCTGGCGGGCGACGAGGCCCTCGGCCGACAGCCGGATCAGCACGCGCCTGAGCGTGCCGTGCGACACGTCATAACGGGGCAGAAGCTCGGCTTCGGAAACGTCCTGGGCGATGCGGCCCTGGGCCTTGTCGGCGATGATCTGCTGATAGACCCGCTCGGCATCCGATGTCGGCAGCAGGGCCTCGACCCGGGCGACCGCGTCGGCGATGGCGGCCGGATCGTCGAGCAGCCGGAAGCTGCGGCCGGGCGACTGGGCGATCAGCCCTTCCGCCTCCAGCAGTTCCAGCGCCCGGCGCACCGGCGTGCGCGACACGCCCAGCGCCTTGGCCAGCGCCAGTTCCGGGCAGCGTTCGCCCGGCTTCCAGCGCCCGTCGCCGATCCGTTCCAGAATCCGGCGCGCAACCTCGGCCTGCAAGGCCGACAGTTCGGGCCGCTGGGCCGCGTCATCACTGCCCCTGGGCATCATCACCACCTGAAATACAGCCTGCGACTGGCGGGTGCCGGTGTCCGGCATCCCCTGTTAACCACGCCGCACCGCCGCGATCAAGCCCGGCCTGCATGGCCGGGGGCGGTTTCAGAACTGTCTTCCATGTGCAATAAGCACAATTGTGTTGCCGACGCACGATCTGCCACCGGGATCTTTCCCCTCCGCCCAAGGACGACCCGCCGATGACACCTCCCGTGGCTCCCGTCAGCGCCGCCGACGTGACCGACTTCCCCATGGTCGAGCTGGCCGGCACAGCCTTCGAGCGCGGCCAGCGCCATGGTCAGGCATTGAAGACCCATGTGCTGGGCAGTGTGGCGCTGTATGCGGCCCAGTTGCGGGCGATGAACCACGACTGGGCGGGCATTGCCGCGATCGCGCGTGAGTTCCTGCCGGTGGTCGAGGGCTTCGATGGCAGCTATGTCGAGGAGATGCGCGGCATCGCGCAAGGCGCCGGCTGCGATCTGGAACATATCCTGCTGATCAATGCCCGCACCGAAATTCTCCAGATCGGCCGGATGCGCGCCGGCATTCCCGATGAGGAGCCGGATGGCTGCACCGGTGCCGTGGTGCTGGGCGCCGAGACCGCCCATGGCCGGTTGATCCATGGCCAGAACTGGGACTGGCGGCCCGAATGCGCGCACACCACCGTGGTGCTGAAGATCCGCCGCGACGACGGCCCCGATCTGCTGACCATGACCGAGGCCGGGGGCCTCGCGCGCTGCGGAATGAACTCGGCCGGCATCGCCATCACCGCCAATTACCTGGAATGCGACCGCGATTACGCCCAGGTCGGCGTGCCGCTGGCGCTGATCCGGCGCAAGGTGCTGGAACAGGCCCATATGGCGCTGGCGATGAAGACCGTGGCGACCACGCCCAAATCGGCGTCGAACAACATGATGCTGAGCTGGTCGCAAGGCTTCGCGATCGATTTCGAATGCGCGCCCGACGAAGCCTTCCAGATCTATCCCGACGCGGACGGCATGATCGTGCATGCCAATCACTGGACCAGCCCGGTGGCGTTGTCGAAGCTGCGCGACACCGGCATCCCCTTCGTGCCGGAAAGCTTCTATCGCGACTGGCGGGTGCGCCGGGCGCTGGCGGCGCGGCGCGGCCAGATCACCCGCGCCGATCTGAAGGCGGCGTTCTTCGACGATTTCGGCGTGCCCTATTCGGTGTGCCGGCCGCCGCGCCCCGGCGCCGGCGGCTCGATCTCGTCGACGGTCGCCATGGTGGTGATGGAACCGGCGGCCGGCGTGATGGAGGTGGCGCCGATGCCGGCGCTCCGCGACCGCTTCACCACCTATACCCTCGACATGGACGAGACGGCGACCCGCGATGCCAGGGCCTGCGCGCCCGCCCGTCCGACCGCCTGATCGCCGGCCATCATCCACGCACCATCAACCAGGGGCCCCAAGCCAGATGCGGCACTTCATCCTCTACCGCCTCGCGTCGGCGATCCCGACGCTGGTGGTGGTGGCGCTCGCGGTCTTCGTGCTGATCCGCGCCATCCCCGGCGATCCCGTCACCACCATGCTCGGCGACAGCGCCGATCCGGCGACCGTGTCGGCGCTGCGTCAGGCCTATGGCCTCGACGGCCCGTGGCCGCTGCAATTCGTGCTGTGGGTCGAACGGCTGCTCGCGGGCGATATGGGCCGGTCGATCGTCAACAATCTGCCGGTGGCCGATCTGGTCGCCGACCGGTTCATGGTCACCGCCGGGGTGGTGTTTCCAGCGGTGGTGATCGCGACCCTGGTCGCCGTGCCGCTGGGCATGATCGCCGCCTGGGCGCGCGGCGGCACGCTGGACCTGACCCTGACCGCCCTTGCCACCCTGATCATGTCGGTGCCCACCTTCTGGCTGGGGCTGCTGATCCTGATGTGGTTCGGGCTGGAACTGGGCTGGCTGCCGATCGTGGGCTATGTGGGGTTCGGCGAGAATGCCGGCCGCGCGCTCGCCTATCTGGTCATGCCGGTGATGACGCTGACCATCGTCGAGATCGGCATCCTGACCCGGATGGCGCGGGCCAACACCATCGATGTCCTCAGGCTGGAATATGTCACCCATGCCCGCGCCAAGGGGCTGCCCGAACATGTGGTGATGACCCGCCATGTGTTTCCCAACGCCTTCGCGCCCACCCTGACCCTGGTCGGGCTGATCCTGGGCAATCTGCTGGGGGGGATCGCCGTCACCGAGACCATCTTCTCGCTGCCGGGGCTGGGCCGGCTGCTGGTCGATGCGATCTATGCCCGCGACTATCCGGTGGTGCAGGGCGGGCTGCTGTTCATTGCCGGGCTGTATGTCGTGATCAATCTGATCGTCGACCTGCTGCACCCGCTGTTCGACCCGAGGATCGCCGCATGACCGTCACCACATCTGAAGGCTCAGGGGCTGGCGACGGCACCGCCCCGGTGCCGCGCCTGCTGCGCCGCCGCCGGCCGGTGGGGTTGTGGATCGGCGCCACGCTGGTGGGGCTGGTCATCGTTCTGGCGGTGATGGGGCTGATCTGGACGCCCTATAACCCGATGGCGCTGGACATCCCGCACCGGCTTCAGGCGCCATCGGCGGCGCATTGGCTGGGCACCGACGCATTCGGCCGCGACGTGCTGTCGCGGATCATGAGCGGCGCCACCACCAGCGTCACCATCGGCGTGTCGACGGTGGTCACCGCCAGCCTGATCGGCGCGCCGATCGGCATTCTGGCGGGGTTTCTGGGCGGCATGGTCGACCGGCTGGTCGCCGTGGTGGTCGATGCGCTGCTGGCCTTTCCCGGCATCCTGATGGCGCTGGGCCTGATGGCGGTGATCGGCCCGGGCGAGAGCAGCATCGTGCTGGCGCTGGGCATCGCCTATACCCCCGCCATGGCGCGGGTGGTGCGCAGCATCGTGATGTCGCTGCGCAGCCGCGATTTCGTGGAGGCATCGATGGTGACCGGCAATTCCACGCTCTACACCATGGCGGCGCATGTGCTGCCCAATGCGGTGTCACCGATCATCGTGCTGGCGACATCGATGTTCGGCTGGGCCTTGCTGGCTGAAAGCGCGCTCAGCTTTCTGGGCCTGGGCGTGCCGCCGCCGGCGGCGACCTGGGGCTCGATGCTGTCGGCCGGCCGGCCGCATCTGGGCCAGGCCGACTGGCTGACCATTTTCCCCGGTGCCTGCATCACGCTGGCCCTGCTCGGCATCTGCCTGGTGGGTGACGCGCTGCGCGACCGGCTCGATCCCAGGATGCGCAAGGCATGACCGATCAGCACGCACCCCTTCCGGCCCACGCACCTCCTCCGGCCCATCCACCCCTTCTGGCCATCGAGGGTCTGACCATCGGGGTCGATGGCGGCCCGGCGGTGGTCGACGATGTCACCCTCAACCTCGCCGCGTCCGGGATCATGGCCGTGGTCGGTGAAAGCGGCTCGGGCAAGACCGTGGTGTCGCGCGCGGTGCTCGATCTGCTGCCGCCGCCGCTGATGCGCCGGGCCGGGCGGATCGTCTTCGACGGCCGCGATCTGACGGCGTTGGCGCCGGCCCGCCGCCATGCCGTGCGCGGTGTCGATATCGGCATGGTGTTCCAGGAACCGATGGTGTCGCTGAACCCGGCGCTGACGGTTGGCGCGCAACTGGTGGAGGGCCTGATCCGGCATCAGCGGATCAGCGCGGCCGAGGCCCGGATGCTGGCGCTTGAGATGCTGGCGCGGATCCGGATCGACGATCCGGCGCGCTGCTTCGGCGCCTGGCCGCATGAGTTTTCCGGCGGCATGCGCCAGCGGATCATGCTGGCCTCGGTGATGCTGCTGAAGCCGAAGCTGCTGATCGCGGATGAACCGACCACGGCCCTCGACACCCTGGTGCAGCGCGAGGTGCTGGAGCTGATGGTGGAACTGGCCGACGAGAACCGCACCGCCATTCTGCTGGTCAGCCATGATCTGGGGCTGGTGGCGCGCTATGCCGACCGGGTGGCGGTGATGCGCCGGGGCGTGGTGGTGGAACAGGGTGCCACCGCCGACATCCTGCTGAACCCCGCCCACGACTATACCCGCAGCCTGCTGGAGGCGATGCCGCGGCCCCGGCGGCTGGCGCCGGTGTCGCTGGCGCCGGTGCCGGTGATCGAGGCCCGCGATCTGGTGGTGGTGCATCCCGGCCGGCGGCGGATGCTGACCCGCGCGCCCGACAAGCGTGCGGTCGACGGGGTCAGTTTCAGGGTTCAACCCGGCGAAACCCTGGCGCTGGTCGGCGAAAGCGGATCGGGCAAGACCACCGTCGGCCGCTGCCTGGTGGGGCTGACCCGGCCCAGCGGCGGGCAGTTGCTGTTCCGTGGCACCGATCCGCTGCGCGCCAGCGCCGCCCAGGCCCGCGACCGGCGGCTGAACTGCCAGATGGTGTTCCAGGATCCGTTCTCGTCGCTGGACCCGCGCCATGGCGTGGGCCGGATCGTGGGCGAGCCGCTGCGCCATGTGCCGGGGCTGTCGGCGGCCGATGCCGCCCGGCGGGTGGACGAGGTGCTCGACGAGGTGGGGCTGGGCAGCGGCTATGTCCGGCGGCTGCCGCATGAACTCTCCGGCGGCCAGCGCCAGCGGGTGGCGATCGCCCGCGCCATCATCCGCCGCCCGGCCTTCGTGGTCGCCGACGAGGCGGTGTCGGCGCTGGACATGACCGTGCAGGCGCAGGTGCTGGACCTGTTCGCCGATCTGCAACAGCGCCACGGCTTTTCCTGCCTGTTCATCACCCATGCCCTGGGGGTGGTGCGCCGCATCGCCCATCGGGTGGCGGTGATGAAGGATGGCCGGATCGTCGAGACGGCGGCGACCGAAGACCTGTTCGCGGCCCCGCGCGCCGATTACACCCGCGCGCTGCTGGATGCGGCGCCGGTGCTGGAGCCGGCGCCCGACGGCGGCTGGCGGCCGGTGGTCGCGGCCGCCAGCGGCCGTGCCCCGCAGGTTGCCCCTCGTTCTGCGTTATAACATCAAAAAACGCAGTTTTTAACTTGGCCTGTGTCCTGGCCGGTCCTATGCTTGCCAAGGCAAGGCCCGCCTGCGGACGGCCGACAGACGCCATGAAACCGGAGCCCGGCCCATGATCCCCGACGGCATCACCCTCGCCCAGCCGCATCTCAACTTCTATGATTTCGGCCCGACCCCGTTTGTGGCCCTGCCCGACGAACAGCGGGTGTCGTATTGCCTGTATGTGCCGAAAAGCTTCGTCAGCGCCGACAAGGCGGCGCGCCGGCATTGGCGGCTGATCGTGGCCATGCATGGCACCGGCCGCACGGCGGCGGCCTATCGCGACCATTTCGCGGCCTTCGCCGACGCCCATGACTGCATCATCCTGGCGCCCTTGTTTCCGGTGGGGCTGATCGAGCCAGGTGAGATGTCGAATTACAAGCGCATCAAATTCCATGACATGCGCTTCGACCAGCTTGTGCTCGACATGGTCGATCTGGTCGGTCGGCGCTATGACATCGACGTCTCGCGGGTGGCGCTGTTCGGGTTTTCGGGCGGCGGCCATTTCACTCACCGCTTCCTGTATCTGCACGCCGATCGGCTGTTCGCGGCATCGATCGGCGCCCCCGGCGGTGTCACCCTGCTGGACGATAGCCGCGACTGGTGGGTGGGCACCCGCAATCTGCGCGCGGTGTTCGGGGTGGATGTCGATCTTGAGGCGATGCGCCGGGTGATGGTGCAGATGGTGGTGGGCGCCGAGGATACCGATACCTGGGAAATCACCCTGAAGCCGGGCATGCCCGGCTGGATGGAGGATGCCAACATCGCCGGCGCCACCCGCATCGACAAGATCGCCAGCCTGAAGGCCGGGTTCGAGGCCGCCGGCATCGCGGTGCGCCACGATGTGCTGCCGGGCGTGCGCCATGAAGGGCTGAAGGTGGTCGGCGCGGTTCAGGACTTTCTGGCCGATGCGGTGGCCGCCAGCCGGGCGTGACCGACCATCAGCCGGCAGCCTGGCGCGGGGAGCGCGCGGGGCCGTTGGCGGACATACCGGACCGGACGCCCTTTTCAAGAATGTCCGGCCGGCTCGTGACAGGGACCGGCGGCCCCGCCGCCGGTGTCGCTTCATCAAGATTCGGACGATGCGGTGGCCAGACCACGCGCAAGGGCTGGACGATGCGAAGGGGAAGACCCATGACCTGCGTGACCAGGCGGCATCTGCGCGCCGCGACCGTGGCGGCCGCAGCGCTTCTGCTGCCTCAGATTGCCTTTTCTGCCAGTGGAATGCCGAATACCGAGCGGATCACCCTGGCGATCCCGACCGATCTGCGCAGCACCAATCCGGATGTGCAACCCGACGGCACCGCCGACCTGATCCTGCATCACGTGGTCGAGGGGCTGGTCGGCCATCGCGAGGATCTGTCGATCGGCCCGGTGCTGGCCGAAAGCTTCAAACAGAGCGAGGACGGGTTGAGCTGGCAGTTCAAGCTGCGGCCCGGGGTGCGCTTCCACAATGGGGAGGCGATGACCTCGGCCGATGTCGCCTGGAGCTGGAACCGCTATCTGAAGCCCGAGACTACCTGGCAGTGCAAGCGGTTCTTCGATGGCAGCCAGGGCGCCGCGATCACCAGCATCGAGACCCCGGCTCCGGATGTGGTGGTCTTCCGGCTGGAAAAGCCCAACGCGCTGCTGCCGATGATGATGGCCAATATCCAGTGCAATGCCGCCGTGCTGCACCCGTCCTCGGTGGCCGGGGATGGTAGCTGGACGGCGCCGGTCGGCACCGGCCCCTATGTGATCGGTGACTGGAAGCCCGGCCGTTATGTGGCACTGACCCGGTTCGACGACTATACCGGCCGCGACACGCCGACCGACGGCATGACCGGCGCGCGCCCGGCGCTCGCGAAACATCTGCGCTTCCTGATCACCCCCGATGGCGCGGTGATGAAGAACGCGCTCTATGCCGGCGATCTGGACATGGTGGTCGATCTCGGCCCGGCCGATATCGCCGAGGCCGAACAGCGCGGGCTGGTGGTGTTCAAGCAGCCGATCCTGTCGTGGCGGCTGCTGCTGATGCAGACCACCGACCCGGTGCTGTCGGACAAGCGCATCCGTCAGGCGATCGCCCATGCGATCGACGTGCCCTCGATCGTGGCGGTGGCGAGCGAGGGGCTGGGCAAGGCCAACCCCTCGGGCGTGGCGCTGGCCAGCCCCTATCACACCGCCGTGCACGACCAGTGGCCGGCCTATGACCCGGCGGCGGCGCAGGCGCTGCTGAAGGAGGCCGGCTATGCCGGCCAGCCGATCCGCATTCAGACCAATATGCGCCCCGGCGGCTATCACGAGGTGGCGATCACCGCCCAGGCGATGTTGCAGGCGGTGGGCATCAACGCCCAGATCGAGGTTCTGGACTGGGCGACCCAGCTTCAGAACTATCTGACCGGCAATTACCAGATCCAGTCCTTCGCCTATTCCTCGCGCCTGGACCCGGCGATCGCCTATTCGTCGATCATCGGCGACAAGGCCAAATCGCCCAGCGTGTCATGGGAAGACCCGACCGCGATGAAGCTGCTGGATGCCTCGAAGCAGACCATGGACCCGGCGCCCCGGACCAAACTGTTCGAACAGATCCACACCCGCATGGCCGATGCGGTGCCGGTGATCGGGCTGTATAACGATGTGCGCGTGGTCGCGACAGCAGCGGACCTGCAAGGCTACAAGCCATGGTCGGCCGGCTTCGACCGCTTCTGGGGCGTGACCAAGGCGGAATAGGCCCAGACGGAACGGGCACTGCGGTCGTCTAGACCTGCCAGAGGTCAGGACGGCCGGTTCGTCAAGACGCTGATCGAGCCGTCGCTTTCCAGGATCACCGCCGAGACGGCCTCGATCCCCTCGGCGCCGTTGGCGCGCACGGCGCTGAGGATTTCGCCTTCGGTGATGCGTTCACGTGCCATGCTGCCATGGCAGAAGCGGCCGTCGCGGGCCAGTGGCTCCCAGAGCGGAACCGGCCGCTCACCAGCAGATGCCAAACGGATGCACCACGATTTCACGTGGTCCCGGGTACTGAGACCGTATATACTTTATCAGTATTAAATGGCGTGACAGAGGAGATAATCCATGCTGAAGGACGCTGTTTTCACCATGAAGCTGGAAGCGGACCTGCGTGATGCATTCCTGGCCGAGGCCGCCGGCGAAGACCGGCCGGCCTCTCAGGTGATGCGTGAGTTGATGCGCGGCTATATCGAACAGCGCCGCCAGACCCGCGACTACGACGACTATCTGCGCCGCAAGGTCGAGGTCGCCCGCGCTTCGATGCGTGCCGGACGAGGCCGGTCGAATGACGAGGTTGAGGCCACGTTCGCCGCCAGACGCAACCAAGCCGAGACGTCCCACAGGTGATCGTCATCTGGACGGCGGAGGCGGAACGGGATCGTGCCGATATCTGGGAGCACATCGCGGCAGATAATCATGGCGCGGCCGCTCGCATTGATGCGCTTTTCCGCGATGCGGTCGCCAGGCTGGCCATGCATCCGAAGATGGGTCGGACTGGCAGGTTGGCTGGCACCCGCGAGTTGATTCCACATGAAAGCTATCGCCTGGTCTATGAGATTGATGACGACACAGTGTGGGTTCTGGCCATCGTCCACACAGCCCGTCAATGGCCGCCCGTTCAACAGTAGCGGGTCAGCCCCCTGCCGATGGCCCAGATCCCGATGACTGGTCAGCCCCTTCCTCAACGTGGCCGGGTCAGATGCGCCCGCACCAGCCGGGCCAGGTCTTCCACATGCGGTGGCATCATCATGTCGCCATGGCTGCCATCCATCCACATCAGCGACACGCCGCCGCCGAACCGGTCGCGCCAGCCGTTATACGGGTCGCCCGCGATGCCGGGGGCCTGGGCGGAGGCGATGCGCGGCCGCACCAGCAGGGCCTGCAACCGGTCCAGCCGGGGCACGCGATAGCGGATGGCGGCCAGCGCGTTGTTCTGAAACACCGACAGCAGGCGGCGCATGGCGTCGCGGTCGACGCCCTGGGGCAGGCCCAGCGGCCCGGCGCCGCGCGTGATCAGCAGATCCAGCCGGCCTTCGGGGTCGAGCGCGCGGAAGGTGGCGGCATCGGCGATGCCCATGCCATCGAACAGCGCCGCCAGATAGGCCGCGTCGTCCTTGGCGAGCAGGGCGCGGATCGGATCGGCCGAGGCGACGGCATCGAAGATCAGAACATCGTCGACCACGATGCCGGCCTGATCCAGCCGGTGGGCGGCTTCCACCGCCAGCAGCCCGCCGAAGCTCCAGCCGGCCAGGCGCAGCGGCCGGTCGCCGGCGAAGCGGATCAGATCGGGCAGGCTGGCGGCCACCATCTCTTCCACCGACGGCTCGGGCGCCTCGTCCTCGTCCAGGCCCTTGGCCTCGACCATCACCACCGGCTGGTCGGGGCCAAGGCAGGCGGTCATCGCCTGATAGCACAGCACATTGCCGCCGACCGGGTGGAAGCAGACCAGCGGCGGCTCGTGGCCGGCCTCGTTCACCACCACCAGCCGCGAGCGCCGGCCCTGGGCCTGATGGCGCAGGCGCAGCGCCAGCCGGGCGACGGTCGGATGGTCGAACAGATCGGCCAGCGGCAGGCGGACATCGAAGGCCGATCGCAGCCGGTCGACCATCTGCACCGCCAGAACGCTGTGCCCGCCCAGCCGGAAGAAATCGGCATCGCCGTCATCGACCGGGGTTTCGAGCACCGCCGCCATGATTTCGGCGACCCGGCGCTCGTCATCGGTGGCGAGCGGCCGCGCCGGCGCAGATGCCGTCTGGCCCGGCGCCGGCGCGGGGTCGGCCTGGCTCTGGCCCGACAGCAGCCCGTCCAGACGGCGGCGGTCGATCTTGCCATTGCCGGTCAAGGGCAGGCCGGCGACCTGAACGATGCGCGACGGCACCATGGCCGGCGGCAGCCGGGTGTCGAGATCGGCGCGGCAGCGGCCGGCATCGAAGCCGGGGGCCGGCACGACGCAGGCGACGAGTTCGGCGCCGCCGCCATCCGGCGGTGTCCAGGTGGTCACTGCTGCCTGACGGATGAAGGGATGGGCCAGAACGGCCGCTTCGACCTCGGCCAGTTCCAGGCGGTTGCCACGGATCTTGACCTGACCGTCCTCGCGGCCGATGACATGGATGGCGCCACCGGACAGGCGACGGCCGATATCGCCGCTGCGATACCAGCGCGCGCCGTCGTCATCGGTGACGAAGCGGGCATTGGCCGCGTCATCGGCGCCCAGATAGCCGCGCCCGACCCCGGCGCCGCCGATCCAGATCTCACCCGCCACGCCATCGGGCACCGGCCGGCCGGCGGCGTCGCGGATATCGGCCACGACCCCGGAGAGCGGCATGCCGACCGGCGGCGGCAGGATTTCGCGCCAATTGCGGGCGGTCATCAGATGGGTCGTGGCGGCAACACAGCATTCCGTCGGGCCATAGGCGTTCAGCACCAGCAGGTCACGATGGGCGGGGTTGTCGAAGATCCGCGCCATCAACCCGGCCGGCACCGCCTCGCCGCCCAGAACCACCAGCCGGACCGGGCAGGACAGCGCCTCGGCCTGCCAGTGATCGAGCATCAGATCGAACAGGCTCGGGGTCAGGTCGATCATGTCGATCATGCGGGCGCGCAGGAAACTGTCGAGCATCGACGGGTTGCGGCGGGTTTCCTCGCAGGCGACATGCAGGTGGTGGCCATGAGCCAGGGTGGGCAGGATCTGGATGATCGAGGCGTCGAAGGCGAAGGGCGCGAGGCAGGGGATGTTCAGCGGCCCGGTATCGGCATCGCTGCCGCCACGCAGCCGGGCATACATCGCCGCATCGGTCGCCATGGCCAGATTGGCCACAGAGCCATGTTCGATCATGGCGCCCTTCGGCGCGCCGGTGGTGCCGCTGGTAAACAGCACATAGGCGAGCATGCCGGGCGTCGGCGTCGGCGCCGGCATGGCTGCCGCCGCCGGTCGCGGCGCCAGCGCGCGCCGGTCGTGGCGGCGGTGGCGGGGCGGTCGTGCGGTGGCTGCCGGGTCGCGGCGCAGCACCATGTCATAGACATAGGGTGCAAGATCGAAGCCGTCGACCGCAAGCGCGCTGGCCTCGGCGCGGAAGCCGCCCAGGCGGGCGGCCCAGTCGGTGAAGAAGCCGGCGGGCACGAACAGGTCGTCGGCGGCATCGAGCCTGGTGGTGATGCCCGATGCCGTGCCCGATGTCGTGCTCTCCCCGGCATGTGCGCGGGCGAAGGCGGCCAGATCGGCGCGATAGGCGTCGCGGCGCTCAAGATCGCGGATATTGCCGAGGAAGATCGCCCCGCCCGGCGCGAGCAGGGCGGCCGCCTTTGACAGCACGGCTGACAGATAGCCGAAGCCAGGAAAGCTTTCGATCACGCTGTTGATCACGATCAGGTCGAACTGCCGGCCGTTGAGCAGGTCCAGATCATGGGCGGCCAGCGGCCGGACGTCGACCTGGGTCAACCCCGCCCGGGCGGCGACCGCGCCGGCTCGTTCCGTCGCCCGCCGGGAAATGTCGGTGGCCAGATACTGGCCGGCATGGGGGGCGAGCGCGCGCATGGTGAAGCCCGATGCGCAGCCGATTTCCAGCACCCGCGCCTGCGGGGGCAGCAATGCCGCCATCTTGGCCGCGGCCGCGCGCCCGAATTCGGTCATCACCGGCTCGGGAATGGCGGCGCCGGTGAACGGGCTGCGCCAGCCGGCGGCGGCCACGTCATCATCGGCGCTGCCGGCCAGATGGTCCCACAGCTCGGCATTCATCCGCGCGCCATGGGCCTCCGTCAGCGCATCGATATCGTCGCTGTCCAGGCAGACCAGATCGCGGACGCCCGGGCAGGTCCAGGCCAGGGCGTGGAGGTCGCCGATCCGCAGGCTATCGGCGATGATCATGGCGATGCCGGCGGTCTCGACGATCTGCCGCCGGCGGGGCAGCGGTATCGCCGGGTCCAGCGGCACGAAGGCCGCCCGCGCCATCATCACCCCCAGCATCGCGGCGACATGGCGCCAGCCCCGGCCGGTCATCACGCCGATGCGGGCCTCGTCGCCCAATGCCGCGCCCGCGACCAGCCGGGCGATCGCGCGCGCCTCGGCCTGAAGCCCGGCATAGCTGACAGCCTCGACCGCATCCCGCACCGCAAGCCGGTCGGGATGGGCTGCGACCGCGCGGTCGAACAGATCGATGATCGTGACATCGGGCGCCGCGGCCGGCAGGGCGCGCGGCTTTGCCGCCGGTGCCGGGATGGGGTCGTCGAGAAGCAGGTCGCCGATCTTCATGGGGGTCAGGTCTCGTTGCTGCGTGCGGACAGGGCGGTGGTGATCCGGATCAGGAAGCCCATCCATAGGTCGATGGTCGACGCTGCGAAGCGGCCGGTGTCGTATTCGAACGAGAACCGCGCGCGGGCGCCCTCGTCCTCGAAGAACACGATCAGATCGTGTTTGGCGGTGGTGGCGTCGATCAGCCCGGCCACGGCATCGCCCAGAATGCCGCCATCATCCGGCGGCGGCGGCAGACCCGCATCTGTGCCGCCCACCTCACCGCCACCCGTCATGTCGCCGAAGCGCTGATATTCGAAGATCACATTGGCCAGCGGCTGACGGGCGCCGGCGCGTTGCGGCGCCACCGCCCGCACCACCATGTCGAACGGCACGTCGCGCCGGTCCAGCGCCGCCATCAGCCGCTGGTTGATCTGGTCGATCAACTGGCCGGCCTCGGTGTCGTCGTCGAGCTGGATGCGGATCGGCAGCACGTTGACGAAAAAGCCGATCAGCCCTTCGGTATCGGCGCTGTCGCGGCCGGCGACGCCCATGCCGATGACCATGTCGGGCTGTCGGGTCAACCGATACAGCATGGCCGAGACCATGGCCAGGCCGACCGCGGCCAGGCTGGCACCCTGCCGGCGGGCCAGATCGCGGAGGTTTTCAAGCAGCGCCGGCGGCAGGTCGCGGCGCAGTGTGGCCCCCCGGCCCGGCGCGCTGCTATGGCTCCCACCGGATTGGCCCCCACCGGATTGGCCATCAGCGGATTGATGATCCATCGGCAGGGCGATTTCGCCCGGCGCCCCGGCGAGCTGGTCGCGCCACCAGCCGGTTGCGGCCTGCCAGTGCTGTGCCGTCTGCGGCGGCATCTGGCGGCGGGCATGATCGGCATAAGAGATTGGCAGCGGCGGCAAGGCCGCCCGCGTGCCCGCGCGGGCGGCGGTGTAGAGGGCCGCCAGTTCGGCCAGCAGGATGCGGCTGGACCAGCCATCGCCGGCGATGTGGTGCAGCACCAGCAGCAACAGGCTGTCGGTGTCGCCCAGCCGGATCAGCCGGGCGCGCAGCAAAGGCGGGTGGGCCAGATCGAACGGGGTTGCCGCCTCGCGCCGGGCCAGACGCAGCGCTTCGTCGCGCCGTTGAGGGTGATGGCGGAGATCGTCGACCACCAGCGCCGGCGCCCCGCCAGCCACCCGTTGCAGGATCTGGCCGTCGATGGTCTCGAAGCCGGTGCGCAGCACCGCATGGCGCCGGGCGAGGGCATCGAGGGCGCGGGCCAGGGCATCGGCATCGACCGCGCCGCAGGGCAGGGTGAACAGCATCAGCCAGGCGGGGCTGTCGGGCTCCAACTGCTGGAGCAGATAGAGCCGCTGCTGGCCATGGCTTGCCGGATGGAGGCCGGTATCCGACCGGTCGGGTGCTGCCGACGGTGCCATCACCGCCGGAACGGCGGCCGGCTGGTGGCCGGCGCCGGCCCCGGCCGCCACCAGATGCCGCGCGATGCCGGGAATGCCGGGATCGCTGAAGAACACCGACATGGCCAGCCGGATGCCGGTTGTCTGTTCCAGCCGGTTGACCACCCGCATCGCCAGCAGACTATGACCGCCCAGCGTGTTGAAATCGCCATCCGATGCCGTGACCGGCCGGCCGAACACCTCGGAGAACACCGCGCAGACCGCGGTTTCGGCCTCGGCTTCGGCCACGGATGGCGATGACGTGTCGCCGGCGGTGTCGCCGAGCGGCGTGGCGGCGGCGATCAGGGCGTCAAGTCGGGCCGGGTCGTCGGGCAGGGTGTCGAGCCGATGCCAGGAAGCGGGCACCAGGGCCGGTGGCAGCAGTGCTGCGGCCACGGCGTGAAGCTGTGTGGCCGACAGTGGTGGCGTGGCCGATAGTGGCGGCGTCGCCGGTGCCGCCAGCACCGCCGCCCGCAGGGCATCCTCGCCAACCGCGATGCGCAGACCAGCCATGTCGGGCAGGGCCGCCAGCAGCCGCGCCTCGATCGCCGCCGGGTCGAGCAGGTGGCCCTGCCAGCGGATCACGCGGTCCAGCGGGCCGCCGGTTTCGATCTCGCCATCGGCGCGCCAGCGTGCCCGCAGGCCGGTTGGCACGCGGCCATCGGCACCGATCTTGTGCAGGGCCCCCCACACACCCACCGGTGCCGGCGCGCCGGCCGGATCGAGCACCGCCAGACCGTGGCGGGTTTCATACCCGGTGATGATCGCGCGGGCCGCATCTTCGAGCAGTGGCAGGTGGCCCACCGGGTGGTCGGGATCGGCGATCAGGGCGGCCAGAAGGGTGCGCAGCATCGGCGCGAAGGCCGCGATCCGCCAGCCATCGAACAGAGCGGTGTCGTATTCGATCACCAGCCCCATGGCCTCGCCATGATCGGCCAGGAACACCGACAGGTCGTTCTTGCCCGCCGGCCGCGCCAGACCGCGCGCACCGAAGCCGGCGGCACCCACGGCATCCGCCGCGACCGAGGCATGGTTCATATACGAGATCGAGACTTCCGACAGGGGGCTGCGTTCCGGCATCGCCGGCGCCTTCAGCTCGGTCAGCAGCCGGCCGAGAGGCAGGGCGTGATGGGCCAGCGCCCCGCCATGGCGGCTGCGGACATGGTCGAGCAGGGCGGCACCGCTCAGATCGCCGGGGATCGCCAGACGCACCGGCACCAGGGCCGCATGCATGGCGACCGCGCCATCGAAACCGGCGCGGCCACGGGTGTTGACCGGCACCGCGATGGTGACGTCGTCATTGCCGGCCAGCCGGGCCAGCAGCACCGCCCAGGCCGCCAGCAGCACCGAGAACGGGGTCGTGCGGCGCTGCACGGCGAAGGCGCGCAGGCCCGCGACCAGTTCGGCCGGCAGATCGGCGGCGATGGTTGCCACGTCATGGCCGTGACAGGGCGGCCGGGGGCGGTCGGTCGGCAGGTCCAGGCGCGGCAGCGGGCCGGGGAAGACCTGCCGCCACCAGTCGCGGGCCTGATCGGCGGCGGCCGGATCGCGGGTCGCCGTCCACCAGCCGTAATCGACCACGTCGACCGCGACCGGCGCCAGGGTCCGGCCGGCATAGAGCGCGGCCAGATCGCCCAGCAGGATGTCGACCGCCTGGGCATCGGCCATGCTGTGATGGATATCGAAGAACAGCACCGGCCGGCCGGCCGGGTCGCGGTGCAGCGACCAGCGCGCCAGCGGCCCGCCATCGGGATGGAAGGGCCGGATCGCTGCCGCCGGCACCGTGCCGGCCGGATGGTCGATCGGCTGGATGTCGAGCGCCGGGGTGGCCTGCGCCGGATCGATCGGGCACATCACCCAGTCGTCGCCATCGGGCAGGATGCCGGTTCTGAGTGCGGCATGACGCCGGACCAGTGCGGCCACCGCCGCCCGCAGCCGGCTGAGCGACACATCCGGCGCCAGATCGATTTCATGCGGCAGGTTGAAGGCGGTGCCCATATCGGCGATCGCCTCGGCCTGCAGCACGGCACGCTGTTCCCAGGCCAGCGGATACCGGTCGCGCGGCGGCGCCTTGCGCGGGTCGGTGGCTGCCGGTGCGGGTTCGGGTGCAGGTTCAGGCGCAGGTTCGGGCGCGCGATCGGGCTCTGGCGCCGCGGACGGCCGCAACGCCGCCGCCAGCGCGCGGGGTGTGGTGTGGTCGAAGATATCCGACAGGGTGACCGCAAGCCCGGTCTCCGCCGTCAGCCGGTCGGCGATGTCCATGCCAGAGAGCGAATCGCCGCCGAGTTCGAAGAAATCATCATCCGGCCCGACCGTGGGATCACCCAGGATCCCGGCCCAGATCGCGGCGATGCGCACGTCGAGGGGGGTTGCTTCCGCCACGACCGGTTGCGGCATCAGGGCCAGGGCCAGCGCACGCGGCGTGCTGTGGTCGAACAGATCCTGAAGGCTGACCGTCCGGCCGAAATGCGCGGTCAGCCGGTCGGCGATGTCCATGCCCGAGAGCGAGTCTCCACCCAGTTCGAAGAAATCATCATCGGGGCCGACCACCGGATGGCCCAGGATCTGCGCCCAGATCGCCGCGATGCCCGCATCCGGCGCCATCGCGGATGCGGTGGTGTCGGCGACGGCGGCCTCAGGCGCGGGTGCGTTTACCGGCGCCGTCAGAGCAGCGGCGGCGCCGGACGGCAGCACCACGGCCTGTGCCACGCCGGCGGACAATGCCGCGACCCAGGCGTTCACCGCCTGCGCGGGCGTGATGACCGGCGCACCGGCCAGATCATCCGCGCCGGCGCGGGCGGCCATGCCCTGGCCCGCCAGCGTGCACCAGTCGATCGCCAGCGCCGGCCGACCCGCCGCATGGCGGCGGATGGCGAAGCCGTCCAGCCAGGCATTGGCGGCGGTATAGGCGGTGTGGCCGATGGCGCCGGCAAGGCCGGTGACGCTGCCGAACACCACGAAGGCGGTCAGCGGATCGCGGGCGGTCAAGGCGTCGAGATTGCGCGCGCCGGTGATCTTGGGCGCCATCACCGCATCGAAGCCGGCCATGTCGCGCACCGCCAGCATGGCGCCATCGGCAATGCCGGCCATGTGGACCACGGCGGTGATGGTGCCCAGCTCCGACCGGACCCGGTCGAGCGCCGCGCCAAGACTGCCCTGGTCGGTGACGTCGGCGGTATAGTGCCGGATGGTGACGCCATGGGCGGTCAGCCGGTCGATCGCCGCTGTCAGCACGGCATCGCCGGGCGTGCCGCGCGACAGCAGGGCCAGGGCCACGCGGCCGCCATTGCTGAAGGCTTCGGCGAGGGCGGCGGCGAAACCGCCGCTGCCGCCGGTGACCACGCAGACGCCATGATCGGGCCAGACCGGTTGCCCGGACCGCTTCACGGCCGCAAGCCCGCGGGTGAAGCGCTGGCCGTCCTGCCAGGCGGTGAAGGCCGGCTCGGCCCGGTCATAGGACCATTCGGCCGCCACCGCCGCCATGGCCTGACCGGCCGGCACGTCCAGATAGCGCAGGTCGTGATGGCGGGTTTCACGCGCCGCCGCCATCACCACACCGGCCACGGCCGCCTGATCGGGATCGGCGGCGCGGTCGCCGATCGGCGCGGCGCCAAGGCCGGTGACGGCGATCCGCCGGGGGATCGGGGTCGCCATGGCCGCGCGCAGCAGCAGGGCCACATCGCGGGCGGCATCGGCGCCGGCGGGGGCCCGCACCACCAGCGGCGCATCGGCCGGCAGCCCGTCGAGTTCGGCCGCGTCCGAGATGACGCGGGTGCCCACAGGCAGCATGGCTGCCGCGGGTCGCGTGGCGCGGTCTGGTGTCCAGACCGGCGCCAGGATCTCAGGGGCGCCCGGCCCTGCGGCCAGGGTCACGAAGCGCAGGCCATCCATCCGAACACAGACCCGGCCGGTTTCATCGGCCAGCACCAGATCGGCCCGTCCCGGACCGGTGCGGTGGATGCGCGCGATCACCACCTGTGGCAGCGGATGGTGGAAATGGATAGCATCACAGCCGCGCGGCACCTCGCCTGGGCCGATCAGCAGGCTGGCCGCCACATCCAGCAGGGCGGGATGCCAGGGCCATATCGCCAGATCCCCAGCCATGTCGTCAGGTATGGCCAGCCGGGCGACGGCCCGGCTGCGGTCAGACGCCATCCACACCGCCCGCCGGCAATCCCAGCGCCGGCTGATGGTCATCAGCCCCTCGGTGCCGGTGAACGGGCTGAGGGCAAGCCGGATCAATCCGTCGGTCGCAAGGTCGACCGGTGCCGCCGGTGCCATGGCATCTGTCGACAGCCGCGCCTCGGCGCAGGTGACCCATTCGCCGCCGGCATCGCGGGTGGCGACACGCGCCGCGCCATCCTCGGCAATCGTCAGGCTGGCATCGGTTCCGGCGGCGGCGCGGATCGGCCGGCGCCACACCAGATCATGCAGGCTGGCGCCAGTGCCGGCGGCGGCGGCGATCAGCGCCGGTACACCCATGCCGACCAGGGTGGGTATACCGTTCAGGCGATGTTCGGCCATCGGCCAGAACGCCGGATCATCCAGCGGCAGGGCCAGCACCCGGCCCCCCGGATAGGCGATCCAGCCGGCATGGGGTGTTCGGCCGGTATGGGGTGTCCCGCCGGGCCGCGCCGGGCGGGCGACGGGCTCGGCCGCCATCAGGGCGGCGGGCAGCACCAGCCGGCAGGGCTGGCGGGTGAAGGGTGCCGGCGGCAGATGCCGGCGGCGGCTGGGCATGGTCTCGGGCCAGACCGGCACGGCGCCGGCCAGAACCGCCTGCGCCGCGGCATCCGCCGCTGCCCGGCCAGCACCATCCCGGCCAGCACCATCCCGGTTGGCACCATCCCGGTCGGCACCATCCCCGCCAGCATGCCAGACCGGCACCGTCCAACCGCGATCCCGGCGGCGGGACAGGGTGGCGGTGCCGGCCAGGTCGCCGCGCGCCAGCCGGGCGAGGGCCGCCAGCAAAGCGTCGCGGCTGTCCACCGCCAGGGCCGCGCAGCGCGCCAGATGATCGCGGCCATGGGCGAGGGTGTGGGCCACCTCTGCCGGCGTGATGGCGGGATCGGCGATCAGGCGCGTATGCAGCGCACCGGCATAGGCGGTCAGTGCGGCATCATCGCCGGCCGACAGCACCACCACCGCCCAGCCATGATCCGTCGCTGCGATCGTGGCCGGCGGCGGTGCCGCCTCGATCACCGCATGCACATTGATGCCGCTGAGGCCGAAAGCGCTGACCCCGGCCCGGCGGCGGGTGCCGCGATCGGGCAGCGGTGTCGGCCGGTCGGCCACCCGCACCGGTGCGCGGGTGAAATCGATCGCCGGGTTCGGCCGGGTGAAGAAGGGCTGCGGCGGTGCTGTGTCGTGGGCCAGGGCCGCGACTGCGCGCACCAGGCCAAGCGCGCCGGCCACCGTGTCGAGATGGCCGTAATTGCCCTTGGCCGAGCCGATCAGCGCCGGAGCGGCCTCGCTACCGACCGACCCGTCGGCGGCGGCGCGGGTCAGGCCCTCGATCTCGATCGGGTCGCCCAGCCGGGTGCCGGTGCCATGGGCTTCGATATAGGATGCCGTGTGCAGAGGCGCGCCGGCGCGGCGCCATGCATCGCGGATCACGGCCGCCTGCGCCACCGGGTTGGGGGCGGCGGCGCCGCTGGAGGCGCCATCCTGATTGACCGCGCTGGCCAGGATCACCGCATGGATCGGGTCGCCATCGGCCTCGGCGCGGGCGAGAGGCTTCAACACCAGCGCGACCGCGCCTTCACCCGCGCCGGTGCCGTCGGAGCCGTCGGCGAAGGCATGGGTACGGGCGGTCGAGCTTTCGATGCTGAGAGTGGTTGCGGCATCCATCGGCACCAGGATAAGCCGCGCGGCGCCGGCTATGGCCACCTCGGCCGCACCGGTGCGCAGATCGCGGCAGGCGGCATCCACCGCCACCAGACCCGATGAGCAGGCGGTGTCGATCAGCGAGGCGGGGCCATGCCAGTCGTGCAGAAAGCCCAGACGCGTGGCGATGTTCGACGGCACGTTCAGCGCGAAGGCCTGTTCCAGCCGCGCACCCGTGCCGCCGGCACCGCTTCCGCCCGCACCGACCACGCTGGCACCGACCACGCCGGCACCGACCACGCCGGCACCGACCACGCTGGCCACGGCCTGACGATAGACCGGGTTGGCGTTGCCGCCGACATGAACTGCCACCGCGCGGCCATCCAGCGCCGTGCCGCCAAGGCCGGCATCCTCCAGCGCCCGCAGCGCCGTTTCCAGGAACAGCCGCTGTTCCGGGTCGAGCAGGGCGGCATCGGCGGGCGAGAAGCGGAAGCGGCGCGGATCGAAACCGTCGATATCCTCGATCCAGGCAGCCTCGCGCAGCCGCGCCGGCAGGGTCATGCCGGCGGCGGTGGCGATGATGCGCGCGGTTTCAAGCCGTGCGGCCGGCAGCGCGCCCACCCGGTCGGCGCCGGCGGCGACATCACGCCACAAGCCGTCCAGATCGGTGGCGCCGGCGACCCGCAGGCCGATGCCGATGATCGCGATCGCGCCATCCGCGACATCACCGGCGCCGGGTCCGGCCGCAAGCGAGCCGCGGGCCGCGGGCTGCAACGCCACATCCGCCACCTGTGCCGCCTGTGCGGCGACGGTGGTGGCGGCGAACAGCCCGGCGATGGTGAAGGCGCCCGGCCAGCGTGCGTCCAGCCGTTCATGCAGGCGCAGCAGCAGCAGCGAGGTGCCGCCGACGTCGAAGAACCCGTCATCGGTGCCGAAGGTCGTCTCAGGCGGCAGCACCGCGCGCCAGATGGCGGCGATGGCGGCCTCGGGCGATGCCGGGGCATGGGCGGGCATCGGTGCCGGCGCGGCCGCAAGCTGGAACGGCCGGCCGGTCAGCGCCTTGCGGTCGACCTTGCCGTTCGGCGACAGCGGCACCGCGTCGATGCGGAACCAGCGGCTGGGGATCATGGCATCGGGCAGATGGCGCGCCAGGGCGGCGCGCAGGGCCTGCGGCGTCAGGTCGTCGGCGCCCAGAACATAGGCGTGCAGCTCGGTCAATCCGTCGCGGGTGGCGACGCGGGCCAGCCCGCGCGCCACACCCGGGCAGGCATCCAGCGCCGTTTCCACCTCGGCCAGTTCCAGCCGCACGCCGCCGATCTTCACCTGATCGTCGGCGCGGCCCAGATAGGCCACCGCGCCATCGGCGGTCCAGCGCCCCAGATCGCCGGTGTGATAGACCCGCGCGCCGGGCTGATCGGCCTCGGGATCGGGACGGAAACGCTCGGCGGTCAGGCCCGGCCGGCCGCGATAGCCCCGCGCCACCTGCGGCCCGGCCAGCACGATTTCGCCCACGCCGCCCGGCGGCACCGGCCGGCCGGCCGTATCCAGGATCAGCACGCGGGTATTGGCCACCGGCCGGCCGATCGGCACGATCTGGCTGTCGGCGGCCCAGGGCGTGCAGGGCTGCCAGGTGACGTCGACGGTTGCCTCGGTCGGCCCGTACAGATTGTGCAGCATGGTGCCGAAGCGGTCATGCAGCAGGTGGTTGAACCGGCGCACGGTGGCGGCATCCAGCGCCTCGCCGCTGGCGAAGACCAGCCGCAGCCCGGCCAGCCGGCCGGCATCGACGATGCCGTCCTCGATCGCGGTCAGGAAGGCGCGCAGCATGGCGGGCACGAAATGGATCACGGTCACGCCATGGCCTGCGATCGCATCGGCCAGGGCCTGCGGGTCGCGTTCCACCCCCGGCGGCGGCATGGCGACGGCGGCGCCGGTCCACGACCACCACAGCAATTCCCACACCGAGACGTCGAACCCGGCCGGCGTCTTCTGCAGGATCACGTCGCCCGGCCCGATCGGGAAGGTCGCCTGCATCCACAGAATGCGGTTCAGCACCGAATGATGGGCGATCTCGACCCCCTTGGGCCGGCCGGTGGAGCCGGAGGTGAACAGCACATAGGCCAGCGCATCGGGATCGGAGGGCAGCGGCGGCGGTGTCGCCGCCGCCGTTCCGTCAACCTCGTCCACCCGCACGCATCGGTCGGCGGGGAACATGGCGGCGCCGGCGGCATCGCACAGGAACCAGGGATGGCCCAGATCCTCGATCATATGGGCACGGCGGCGCTCGGGCAGGGCGGGGTCGAGCGGGCACCACGCGGCCCCGGCCCGCAGCACCGCATGAATGGCGATCAGCATGTCGGCGCCGCGCGCCAGCGCCACCGCCACCACATCGCCGCCGGCCACACCGGCCGCATGCAGGCGGGCCGCCAGCGCATCCACCCGTGCTGCGAAGGCCCTGTGACTGAGGGTGGGCTGGTGACTGAGCGTGATGTCGGCGCCGATCAGGGCGGGGGCGTCGGGCATGGCCGACACCGCGTCGCGCCAGACCATCGGAATGCTGCGCCGGGTGTCGAGGGCCAGGCCGGTCCGGTTCCAGGCGGCGAGGTGCCGGCGGTCATCGGCGGTCAGCAGCGGCAGGGCCCCGACCGGCGCCGATGCCCCGACCGGCGCCGATGACGGCAGCGCCTCGGCCAGCACCGCCAGCCGGTCGGTCAGCGCCTGCACGGTGGCCGCATCGAACAGCTCGGTCGCATATTCCACATGCAGGCGGATGGCGGCACCATCGCGCTGGATGTGGAAGGACAGGTCGAATTTGGCGAAGGGCAGCACGGTTTCGACCGGCACCACCTGAAGCCCGCCCATGGCCGGCATCGCCGGCATGTCGTCCTGCCAGGTGACCAGCACGTCGAAGATCGGATTGCGGTCGGCCCGGCGTTCGGCGCCGAGGCTTGCCACCACCGCTTCGAACGGCGCGTCCTGATCGGCGATCGCCTCGGCCAGACGGTCGCGGGTGACGGCAAGATGGGTGGCGAAGGCCGCCGCCGGGTCGACCGGCTGGCGCAGCACCACGGTGTTGACCAGAAAGCCCACGACATCCTGTGGCACCGGTGCCGCGCGGCCGCTGACCAGCAGGCCCAGGGCGATGTCGGTCTGCCCGGTCATGCGGTGCAGCAGAATCTGGAGCAGCGCCGCCATCACCGTGAACGGCGTCACCGATGCGGCACCGGCGACCCGGTCGATGCAGGCGGTGGCCGCCTGTGGCAGCACCCGGCTGACCACGGCGCCGGCAAAGCTGCGAAGGGCGGGGCGCGGGTAATCGGTCGGCAGCGCCAGGGCTTCCGGCACCGGCGTCAGCCGTGCCTGCCAGCGCGCGATCAGCGCCCGGCCCTCTGGCGCCGCCAGCCGCGCCCGCTGCCAGACCGCGATATCGGTGAACTGGCGGGTCAGCGGCGGCAGTGGGGCGGTGCCCGCTGCCTGATGGCCGGCCAACTGCGCTTCATAGAGCGTGCCAAGGTCGCGCAGCAGGATCGGCAGCGACCAGCCGTCGCAGACCGCATGGTGAATGACCAGCAGCAGACAGTGATGGTGGCCGGTATCATCCAGCCGGATCAGGGCCGCCCGTGCCAGCGGCTCGGCGCCCAGGTCGAAGGGCCGGGCAATCTCGGCCGCGATGAAGGCCGTCGCGGCATCGGCGTCGAGGGTGAGCCGGCGCGGCGACAACGCGCCGGGTGCGGCCAGGGTCTGGCGCACGCCATCGGCATCGTCGGCGCGGGCGACGAAGCGGGTGCGCAGCGCGTGGTGGCGGTCTTCCAGCGCCACCAGCGCCCGGTCGAGCGCCTGCGTGTCGAGCGCGCCCCGCAAATCCAGCACCATCGGCACCGAATAGGTGGCAAGGCCCGGATGCAGCTTCTGCAGCACCCACAGCCGCGCCTGACCGCTGGACAGCGGATGATCCAGGCCGGGCGCGTGCGGGATCGCCGCCGGACCCACCACCGGCAGGGTGGCCAGATCGGCCGCGATCGCCCGCACCGTGCGGCCGGCCATGATCTGGCCCAGGCCGGGGCGCCGGCCGGTCGCCGTGTCGATCAGCCCCGACAGCCGCATGGCCGCAAGGCTGTGGCCGCCCAGGGCGAAGAAATCGGCCTCGGCATCGATATCGGCACCGGGGAACAGGGTGGCGAAGGCCGTAGCGACCGCCCGCTCCAACGAACTGTCTTCCAACGGGCGGTCGGGCAGGGCCGGCAGGCCGGACGCCAAGGGCATGGCGGCCGCAACCACCGCTGCCGCCGGCGTCTCTCCCGCCAGAAGCCGGGCGGCGGCGGCGCGGTCGGCCTTGCCATTGGCATTGACCGGCAGCCGGTCGACCCGCTCGAACCGGGCCGGGATCATATAGGCGGGCAGGCGATCGGCCACCGCCTGATGCCAGCCCTGAGGATCGGCGGTGTCGGCGGCGACCAGGGCGGCCAGGGTCTGATCGGCACCGGCGCCGATGGCGATCACCATCGCATTCCGCACATCCGGCCGGGCGGCGAGTGCCGCTTCGATGGCCGCGGTTTCGATGCGCTGACCGCGGATCTTGAGCTGGCCGTCGCGCCGGCCGCCGAATTCCAGCAGGCCATCGGCGCGGAGCCGCACCCGGTCGCCGGTGCGATAGAGCAGGGGTTCGTCGATATCGGGCAGGGTGACGAAGGACCGCGCGGTCAGATCGGGCCGGCCGACATAGCCGATGGCCAGGCCGTCGCCGGCGGCCAGAAGGTCACCCCACACCCCCGGCGGCACCGGCCGGCCCCGGTCGTCGACCACATGGATGCGGGTGTTGGCGACCGGCCGGCCGATGGGCACGGGGCCGCCGTCGAGATCGGCTGAGGAGACGATATGGGTGGTGGTGAAGGTGCCGTTTTCGGTGGGGCCATAGCCGTTGAGCACGGTGATGCCGGGGCAGGCGTCGATCAGCCGGGCGATATGGCCGGGGCTGATCACCTCGCCACCGGTCAACAGCAGCGACAGGCTGGCGAAGGTCCGGGGCCGGTCGTCGATGATCCGGTTGAGCAGGCTGGCGGTGACCCAGGCCACATCCACCCGGCCATCGCGCAGGCAGCGTTCCAGCAGCGGCGGATCGAACATGGTCATCGCCGGGATGATCCGCACCCGGCCGTGGTTCAGCAGCGGCGCCCACAATTCCAGGCTGATCGCGTCGAAGGCGATCGGCGCCGTCTGGGCCATGGTCTGCCCCGGCCGGCAGAAGCCGCCATGGGCAAGCCGGGCGATGGCGCGCTGGGGAATGGCGACACCCTTGGGCTCGCCGGTCGAGCCCGAGGTATAGAGGATGCAGGCGAGGTCTTCCGGACCGCGCGGCGCCGGCGCCTGGCCGGGTGCCGCCGCCACCGGCATGGCAGCAGTCAGCGGCACCAGGGTGATGTCGGGGGCGAGCGCCGCCCAGTGTGCCAGCCCGGCGTCATCCGCCAGCAGCACCGTGCAGCCGGCATTGGCCAGCAGCCGCCGGGCGGTGTCGATCGGGAAGGTGGTGGCCAGCGGCAGATAGGCGCCGCCGGCCCAGATGATCCCCATCAGGCCGATGATGCCGCCAAGATCGCGGTCGACCGCCAGACCCACGACCGCGCCGGGGGCGACCCCGGCATCCTCCAGGGCGGCGGCGACGCCACCCAGGCGCGCGCGCAGCGTGCCGGCATCCAGGGTCTGATCGTCATCGGCGATCACCGGGCGCGCCGGATCGGCGGTCAGCACCGCGTCGAGCCGGGTGGCGAGGCCCTGATCGCGCGGATAAGACGTGGCGGTGGCGTTCACCGCATCGATCAGCGCGCGGTCGGCATCGTCGAGCAGCGACAGCCGGCCGAGCGGCGTGGCCGGGTCGGCGGCGGCGGCCATGATCACCGCCTGTAGCACCCGGGCCAGCCGGTCGACCCAGGCCGTGCCGAAGCGGGCCGGATCGTGCTCGATGTTCAGCGCCGCCGCGTCGCCCTGCCACATCAACCCGATCAGCAGCGGGAACTTGCCGGTCGCGATGGCAAGATCGGCGGAATCGAGAGCGGCGAGATCGCCTTCCAGCGTGCAGACCACATCGAAGGGCGCCGGGCCGCGATCGGGCACCGCGCGGCTCCAGTCGGCGGTCAGCCGGGACAGCGGATAATCCTGAACCGCCAGCACCCGCGACAGTTCAAGCCCGATCCGGCGTCCGAGCGTGGTCAGCGTGTCGCCGTCCTCGGGCGCCGCGATCACCGGCAGCAGGTTGACGAAACAGCCAATCGCATCGGTCGTGCCGCCACGATTGCGGCCGGCGAAGGGGAAGCCGAAGGCAAGGCGGGGGGTGTCGTCGATCAGGCGGGTGAGGGCGGTGGCGACGATGGCGGTCCAGATCGCGGTCGGCGTGGCGCCACGGCCGGTCAGCCGCCCCAGGGCGCGGGCGGTCTCGGCCGACAGCCGGGTCATCGCGCGCCGGCCCTGGCCGGTGGCCGGCTGCACGTCAGGGTCGGGATCGGCGGTCAGCGCCCGGCAGGGCAGCAGCGGCAGACGATCGGCCCAGAAGGCGCGGGCGGCTTCGGTGGCGGCATGGTCGCCCGATCCGGCATCGGCGAGCACCGCCATATCGGGCGCCGGCGCCAGCGGCGCGCCCGACAGAAGCGCCGTCAGCTCGCGCTGCAGGATGGCGCGTGATTCGCCGTCGAACACCATATGGTCGACCATCACCCGCAGCCGCTCGGGCGCGTCCTCGTCCCAGCCGAACCGGATCAGCGGCCCGGTGGTCAGGTCGAAGGGCGCCATCATGGCGTGCGGATCGTTGAAGCCGTGCAGGATGACCGCCGGCACCGGGTGGACATGCTGCACCACCTGGCCGTCGGTCGCCTCGGCAAAGGTGGAGCGCAGGGCAGGGTGGCGGCCGATCAGCGTGGTCAGGGCCGCGATCAGCGCCGCGCGGCCGGTGCCGGCCGGCAGATCGCAGATCATGCCGATGGCATAGGTGGTGCCGGGCCCCGCGTCGCGCCGGGCCAGCCACTGGCCTTCCAGCATCGCCGGCAGGGGGAAGGCTGCCTGTGTGGCGCCGGCCGAGGGCGGGGCGATTGCGGCGACGGGTGAGGGTGGGGTGGTTGCGGCGGGCGATGTCGGAACCGCGGCCGGGCCGGGCACCGGGGACAAGGCAGGCGTCGATGCCTGCGGTCGTGCCACAACCGGCCGGTCGAGCAGGCGGGCTGCCAGCGCCGCTGGTGACGGATGACCCAGGACATCGGCGACGGTGACGTCACGACCGGCCGCCACGATATTGCGCAGCGCGCGCGTCACCGGGCCCAGCGCGCGGATCGCCAGCAGTGAATGCAGACCGTGATCGGTGAGGTCCGAGGCCGGCGTCAGCGCCGGGCTGTGCAGCAGGCCGGCGAAAATCCGGGTGATGTCGTCTTCCAGCCGCCAGACCGTGGCATCGTCGATGACCGGCGCCGTGGCGATCGCGGCCGGCCCCGCCGCCAGCGCCTGCACTTGGCGGAGCGGTTGCGACGGATCGGCCAGTGCCGCATCGAGCATGCGTTCATAACTGTCGGCCAGGGCCTCGACGGCCGATGCGTCGATGCGGGCCGGCGGAAAGCTCCACTGCATATCGGCGCCGCCGGCGGTGCCGAAGGTTCGCAGACAGGCGAGCACATCGTCGAGCGGCCCGAAAACCGCGTCGCGCACCGCAACGCTCAGCCCGTCGAAGCCCAGCGTGGCGGGGAAATCCATGGCGTTGAAGGTGGCGCCGCGGGCGATGGCCGATGCCGGCGTAAAACCCGCCTCGCGCCAGCGCACCGGGGCGAGCCGCATATGCCGGAGGTCGCGGCGCGCGATGCCGTCGACCCGGCGGGCCAGATCCTCAAGGCTCTCGGCCGGGTCGATCGGGGTCCAGAACGGCACGGTATAGGCGAACTGGCCCAGCGTGCGCCGGTCGGCACGGGTCAGGCGGTTGCTGAGCAGGGTGGTGCAGGACGGCGTGTCGGTGCCGGTGCTGCGGCCCAGCAGCGCCAGGAACAGGGCCAGCATCACGCTGCTGCGTGCGTTGATGCCAAGCCGGCCGGCCAGCGCGTCCAACGCCGCCATCCGGGCGGTGCCCAGTGGCCGGACCACCGATTGCGGCGGGGCTTCGGTGCCGAGGATGGCGGCCCGGCGGGCGCCCGCGGCAGCGGGCAGGCCGCCCGGCCGCATGGCGGGTCCGAAGCTGTGGGGATGGATGTCGCCGGCCAGCCGCGCGCGCCAATAGGCGAGATCGGCCGCCCCGGCTGCCCCCGCCGCATGGGCCGCCTCACGCATCAGATGGTCGCCATAGGGCAGAAAGGCCGGATCGGGCAGCGGTGCCCCCTGCCTGTAAGCATCATAGGCGGCGGCGGTGGCGGCGGCGGTCATCACACCGCCCAGGCCATCGGTGACCAGGTGGTGATAGCAGCGGATCCAGCAATGCCGGTCGGGGGCAAGCCTGATCAGCCGGTGCCGGTTCAGCGGGCCATGCATCAGGTCGAACGGGCGCAGGCGCAGCGCGTGGAATTCCTCGGTGGACAGCGTCTCGGGGTCTTCGGCATCCGACAGGTCGATCAGGGCGAAATCGAACCGGCCGGGCCGGGCGTCGAACCACTGCACGGGCACGCCGTCATCGGCGGCGAAGCGCAGCCGCGGGCCATCGGTGGTCCGGTGGACGTGATACAGTGCCGCCCGGAACGCCGCCAGATCGAGCGGTCCGTTCAGGCTGATCTGATCCGCGATGTTATAGAACGTCGTGGCGACACCGCCCGCCGCCAGTTCGGCCCAGATGGCCGCCTGGGCGCCCGACAGCGGCATCGGCGCGGATGACGGCGCGGGGGTATCCGCTGCCGGCGCCGCCGCATCGATCACCGCCGACATATCCTGTCGCAGGCTGGGCCCGACCCGACCAATCACGCTCACGCCGCCTTACCTTTCATACGCACCCCGGCTCCTGCTGCCCGGATCAAGGCCTGTCGGCCGTCCGGATGGTGCCTGTCCGGTCGCACATTAGGTGCAAGATCATGTCACCCGCAAGCCGTGCTACCGCGTCGGTGGATATTCGTTGACGCAGGTTGTGGCGGCCAGTGTTCCCCGGTGAGAGCTCATTGCGGATAATGATATGACGGGTCGGCCGCCGGGCGATGACCCTCAATCCGACCCGACCCGATTCGGGCTACTCACCGCCCGCGCTCTATGCCGCGTGGTTCCGGATCGGGCCGGTTGCCGATGGAAGTCTGCAAGGTGGGCATGCTAGGAAGACGGGAGCGGCCTGATCGCCCGGCCGGCCGCCCTGTCCGTGACCTGGAGCGCCGTTGCCCAAGATGACCGAGACCAGCCCCGAGACCAGCGCCGATGTGCCCGAGCCGCGCAAGCGCAGCGTGCGGCCGAAAACCCTGGCCCGGACGCGCACCATCCTGGAAACCGCCCATGACGTGTTTGCCGAGCGTGGCTATGAGGGGGCGTCGATTTCCGAGATCGCGCGCCGGGTGGGCATCGCCGAAGGCACGATCTACAAGCATTTCGACAGCAAGAAGGATCTGCTCGGGCAGGTTCTTGTCCGCTATTACGATGGTCTGATCGTCGAAATAGAGGCGAATCTGCCGCATATCACCGGATTTCATGAGAAGCTGCGGTATATTTTCGGCTTCCATCTTCAGAACCTTCTGACGAACGCGGGCATATCGAAAGTATTTCTGCGCGAAGCCCGCAGCCATGACGATTATTTCGAATCCATCATTCTGGATGTGAACCGCCGTTATACCGGCATCACCCAGGCCATCGTGCAGGATGCGATCACGCGGGGCGAGGTCCGGGCCGATTTCCCCGTACGGCTGGTGCGCTATCTGGTGTTCGGAACTCTGGAACATGTGGCGTGGCGCGCCATGAGCGGCCGTGGCCGCATCGACGTGCCCGCCATTGCCGACGCATTGACTGACGCGTTGGTGCGTGGCATGGCGCCGCCTGCCGCCGCCGAGCCCGACCCTGCCTGCGGTCTGCTGGACCGTCTGGAGGCGGCGATCGCCCGGATCGAGGCGCAGCCAGCACATAAGTGAACCATACTTACTGACAATGTCCGCGCGATGCCGGAGGCGAATCCGGCCATCGCCGTGGTGCGGTGCGGAAATTTTGCGTGCATTGCAGTATATTGCCTCTCATTCCGGATAATTGCTCCGGCATGCGGATGATGCGTCCGCCGTTGTCATTTTGCATTGACTCATAAAAGTGAGTAACGTTCACTAGGCATGTCGCCGGACAACAAGACATGCAGAACCGGCGCGCAGACAGGGAGATGACTTCGGCCGGGGCAGCGACGCCCGCGAAGTTCGTGATCACGCCGCGCCACGACGCGCATGGCCATCCGCCGATACGGCCGCTGAAGAAGGCCCCCCAATCCGATGACCGCACCGACCCTCGTTCGCGAGGCTGCCGGCCCGGCTGATCTGCCGCGCGCCGACGCAGGCCCCGCCATGTCCACCGATCCGTCCGACGCGGCCGCGCGGTCGCGAACCGGCGCGCCGCCTCTGCTGGTCTGCGACCGCATAGACCGGTCGTTCGGCGGGCTGAAGGCGTTGAAATCCGTGTCGATCGCGATCAGCCCCGGCCAGATCTTCGGGCTGGTCGGGCCGAATGGCAGCGGCAAGACCACCATGGTCAATGCCATCACCGGCTTCTATCCGCCGGATGCCGGCCGGGTCATGTTCGATGGCCGCGACCTGAAGGGGTTGAAGCCGCACCGCATCGCGCAGCTGGGCATCGCCCGGACCTTCCAGAATCTGGCGCTGTTCCGGGGCATGAGCGTGCTCGACAACATCCTGGTCGGCCGGCACATCCACATGCGGCCCGGCGCGCTGAAATCGCTGTTCTATCCGGTCTGGGCGCGGCCGGCCGAGATCCGCCACCGCCGCCATGTCGAGGACATCATCGACTTCCTGCAATTGCAGGATGTCCGCGATATGGCCGTGGAGGTGATCCCGCTGGGGTTGCAGAAGCGCGTGGAACTGGCGCGGGCACTGGCAGCCGAGCCCCGACTGCTGGTGCTGGACGAACCAATGGCCGGCATGAACCAGGAAGAGAAGGAATACATGGCCCGTTTCATCCTGGACGCCCGCGACGCCTTTGGCGCCGCGGTGCTGCTGATCGAGCATCACATGGACGTGGTGACCGCCCTGTGCGACCGCCTGCTGGTGCTGAGCTATGGCGAGCCGATTGCCGAGGGCGACCCCCATGCGGTGATCGCCGAGCCGGCGGTGGTCGCGGCCTATCTGGGGAAGGGGCGGACCCGTGCGGCCTGAGCGGTTGGCAGAACCCCATGGCGGACGGCTGGCTGCGCCTGCCGCCGACCGGCCGGCGCAGCCGCAAGCCGGCCCGCTAGCACCGCCAGATAGCGGGCGCGGAACCAGCGTGCTGACGATCCTGGCGGCGAATGCCCGCGATCATGGCGATCGGCCGGCCCTGCGCGAGCGCGCGCTGGGCATCTGGCAGACCTATGACTGGCGTGATTATCGCGACCGGGTGGCGGCGATCGCGGCCGGGCTCGACGCGCTGGGCTTCCGGCGGGGCGATGCCCTGGCGGTGCTGGGCGACAACCGGGCGGCGCTGTATTTCGGATCGGTCGCGGCCATGGCGCTGGGCGGTTTCGCATCGCCCGTGTTCCCCGACGTGCCGCCCGAGGAACTGGTGCACTTCACCCGCATCGCGCAGCCGTGCTTCGCGCTGGCCGAGGATCAGGAGCAGACCGACAAGCTGCTGGCGCTGCGCGCTACATCGGGCCTGCCCGCGACGATCATCTATGACGATCCGCGCGGCATCGCCGGCTATGACGAGCCCGGGCTGGTGGCGCTGGCCGATCTGGCGGCGCGCGGTCGGGCGCGGCTCGCGGCCGAACCGGGGCTTATGGACGACATCATGGGCCGGGCCGGCGCCGACGATATCGCGGTGCTGCTGCACTCATCTGGCACCACCGGCGTGCCCAAGGGCATCCCGATCCGCCATGGTCAGGCGCTGGCGGCGGCGGCGGCGGCAGCCGAAGGCGGCTGCTTCCGCACGGGCGACGAACACATCGCCTATCTGCCGATGGCCTGGGTGGGCGATTTCGTGTTCAGCATCGCCGGCGCCATGGCGCAGCGCTTCGTGGTGAACATTCCCGAGCGCCAGGAAACCGTGGCCCGAGACCTGAGGGAAGTGGCGCCGACCCTGTATCTGGCGGCGCCGCGCGCCTGGGATCTGATGCTGACCCGGGTGCAGGTTGGCATGGAGGAGAGCACGGCGTTCAAGCGCGCGGTCTATCAGCGCTTCATGGCGCTGGCGACCGGTATGGAGCGCGACCGCCTGGCCGGCCGCCGGCCGGGCATGATGCGGCGGATGCTGCGCGCTGTCGGCGAGCCGGTGATCTTTGGCCCGATCAAGGATCATCTGGGTCTGTCGCGCGCCACCCGCGCCTATACCGGCGGCGAAGCGATCGGCGAGGACACTTATGTGTTCTTCCGCGCGCTGGGCATCGACCTTCGGCAGTTCTATGGCCAGACCGAAAGCTGCGCGCTGGTGGTCTGCCAGACCGGCGGCGAGGCCATGCCGCATAGTGTCGGCCGGCCGCTTCCCGGCGTGGCGGTCAGGATATCGGCCGAGGGCGAGATCCTGATCAGCGCCGGATCGGTGTTCAACGGCTATCTGGGTGCCGCCGCCGCCGGTGACGACACCCTGGTGACGGATGACGCCGGCCGGCGCTGGTTGCGCACCGGCGATGCCGGTCACCTCGAGGCCGGCGGGGAACTGGTGGTGCTGGGCCGGATGGGCGATGTCCGCCACACCACCGGCGGCGCGCGCTTCATTGCCGGCCATGTCGAGAACCGGCTGAAGTTCAGCCCCTATATCCGCAATGCGGCGGTGTTTGGCGATGGGCGGCCGCATCTGGCGGCGCTGATCTGCATCGACGAGGCGGCGGTGGGCCAGTGGGCGCAGCGACATGGCGTCACCTGGACATCCTATGCCGACCTGTCGCAGCACCCGAAGGTGCTGGATCTGGTGGGCGAGGCGGTGGCGCGCACCAACGGCGTGCTGCCCGAGGGTGAACGTGTGCGCCGCTTCGCCAATCTGCACAAGGATTTCGATGCGGATGACGGCGAGATCACCCGCACCCGCAAGCTGCGTCGCGGGCTGATCGAGAGCCGCTATGGCGCGCTGATCGAGGCGCTGTACGGCCCCGGAGACGCCACGACCCTGGATATCGAGATCACCTATGAGACCGGCGCGCGTGCGATGACCAGCCGCCGGATCATGCTGCGGGAGGCGCGCTGACTGATGGATATGGCCTTTGCCGGCGAACTCGCGCTCAATGGCGCTCTGGTCGGCCTGTTCTATGCCCTGGTGGGTCTGGGCATCGTCTTGATCTACAAGGCATCCGGCGTCGCAAATCTGTCGCAGGGCGCGCTTGCCATGGTTGGCGGCTATGTCGCCTGGGCGCTGGCGACCGATGCCGGTCTGCCCGCATGGCTTGCCATTCCACTGGTGCTGGTGGTGATGTTCGGCCTGGGCGTGGTGCTGGAGCGGGTGGTGCTGCGGCGCATGGCCGGCGAGGCGCCGATCATGATCATCATGGTGACGCTGGGCATCGAGATCATGCTGCGCGGCGTGGTGCCGGGCATCTGGGGCGCCGACGTCAAGCGCCTGGATCTGGGGATCGGCCAGGATCCGATCTTCCTGGGGCCGATGCTGATCAACACCGCTTATCTGGTGGGCGGGGTGGTGTCGCTGGTGCTGATCGGGCTGTCGGTGCTGTTCTTCGGCACGCTGCACGGCATCGTGCTGCGGGCGGTGTCGGACGACCAGATCGCCGCATGGTCGGTGGGCATCCGGGTTGAGCATGCGATCGCGCTGGCCTGGGGGATTTCCGGGGTCACCGCCGCATCGGCGGGCATCCTGTGGGGCTCGGTTCAGGGCGTCGACTGGACGTTGTCGCTGTTCCTGGTCAAGGGGCTGGCGGTGGCCATCCTGGGCGGACTCGACAGCGTGCCCGGGCTGCTGGTGGCGGGGCTGCTGGTCGGCATCGCCGAAAGCCTGGTCGCAGGCCTGCTCGACCCTGTGGTTGGCGGCGGCACCCGCGACATCGTGGCCGCGGTGATCATCCTGCTGACCGTGCTGATCCGCCCCTACGGCCTGTTCGGCCGCATCCATATCGAAAGGGTCTGAGGCCGATGTTCTATCGTCGGGCAGGGGTCCGCCACACCAGCTATGTGGCCGACCGCAAACTCTGGCCGCTGGCCTTCGATCGCCGGATGCTGGCCGTGGTGATGGTGGTGGCCATCACGGTGCCGCTGTGGCTGGGGCCGCTCTATCTCACCGCCTGGGCCTTGCCAATGGTGATCTGGGCCACGGCGGCCATGGGGCTGAACCTGCTGATGGGCGGCGCCGGCCAGATCCATCTGGGCTATGCGGCGGTGATGGCGATCGGCGCCTATGCCTCGGTGCATCTGGGCCGGGCGGGGGTGCCGTTCGAACTGGCGGTGCTGGGCGGCGGGCTGGCGGCGGCGCTGATCGGCAGCGTGTTCGGCGCGGCCGCCCTCAGGGTCAAGGGGCTGTATCTGGCGATCTCGACGCTGGCCATGCAGTACATCGTCGATTTCGGCATCGCCCATGTGCCGGCGATCAGCGGCGGCAGTCAGGCGACGCTTCAGGCGCCGTCGGTGACCCTGCTGGGCCTTGTGCCGGTGGACAGCGATGCCGGGCGCTACTGGGTGGCGCTGGCGGTGTGCGTGGTGGTGGCGTCGTTCCTGCTGAACGTGTCGCGCACCGGCTATGGCCGCGCGCTCGCCACCATCCGCGACAAGGATTACGCGGCCGAGGTCATCGGCGTGAACAGCTTCCGCTACAAGCTGTCGGCCTTCTGGACCAGTTCGTTCATCGGTGGTGTGGCCGGCGCGGTGCTCGCCTTCTGTTATTACCGCGCGATCACGCCCGAACAGTTCCATCTGGACGTCTCGATCCAGCTGGTGGCGATGGTGATCGTGGGCGGGCTTGGCAGCGTGATCGGCAGCATGCTCGGCGCCGCCTTCATCTTCGCGGCACCGCTGCTGCTGAACACCGGGCTGGTCGCCCTTGTCCGTGCCGGCGATCTCGCCATCTCGCAGGAACTGATCGCGCATATCCCGCTCGCGGTCTATGGCGCGCTGATCATCGGCTTCCTGCTGATCGAGCCGCTGGGCCTGGCCAAGATCTACGACAACATCCGCAAGTACATCCTGGTCTGGCCGTTCCGCCATCTTGGCTGATGGTGGCGGCGGGCCGGTTCCACGCACAAAAAAGAACACGATCTCTGGGGAGAAGCGACATGGGTATTCTGGCTCGTGCTGCAGGATTTGCCTTGGCGGCGGTCCTTGCGGCATCGGCGGCGGCCACGGGCAGCGCTGCCGCCAATGACGATGCAGTGATCAAATTCGGCTTGCCGCAGGATTTCACCGCCGTCTACACCTTCGTGACGTCGGAATACAATCAGGGCCAGCGCGACTATCTGGCGCTGGTCAATGGCCGGGGTGGCATCGGCGGGGCCACCTTCCAGGCGCTGGTGCTGGACCATGGCAATCAGCCGCAGCGCGGGATCGAGGCCTATGAGCGGCTGAAGCAGCAGGGCGCACTGACCATCGACGCGCTGTCGACGCCGGTGTCGCGGGCGCTGGTGCCCCGGGCGATGGCCGATCATCTGAACCTGCTGACCACCTTCAGCGGCCGCAGCGACGCCGCCGACGGCAGCACCTTCCCCTATGTGATCCCGATGTCGCCGATGTACTGGTCGCAGGCGGCGGCGGTGGTGTCGTACATGAACACGGCGACCGAGGGCGGGCTGAAGGGCCGCAAGCTCGCCTATGTCTATATCGACTCGCCCTTCGGCCGCGAGCCGCTGCCGGTGCTGAACGCGCTGGCGGAAGAAAACAGTTTCGAACTGGGCACCTTCCCCTATGCCTCGCCCGGCAGCGAGCAGTCGGCGGTCTGGACCCAGGTCCGGCGTTTCCAGCCCGACTGGACGATCATCTGGGGCGCCGGTGTCGGCCAGACCGTGGCATTGCGTGAAGCGGTGCGCAACGGCATCCCCCGCGACCGGCTGGCAACCGGTGTCTGGCTGTCGGAATCCGATGCCGAGATCGTGGGCCGCGAACAGACGAAGGGCGTGCTGAAATTCGAGGCCGTGGCCAGCGGCCGCGAGCCGAAGATCATCGCCGACATCCTGTCGGAGGTGGTGGCCAAGGGCAAGGGCGCGGGGCCCGAGGCCAAGGTCGGCACCGCTTATTACAACATGGGCGTCGGCATGATGGCGATGATGGTCGAAGGCGCGCGCCTGGCGCTTGAGGCCGACCCGACCCTGCCGCTGACCGCCGAGCGGCTGAACATCGGCATCCGCAGCATCACCGATTTCAATGCCGAGGGCCTGCTGCCGCCGACCACGCTGACGCGTGAGGACCATCAGGGCGGCGGCGCCGGCCGGATGGCGGCGTGGGATGGCACGCGCTGGGTGGCGAAGACCGACTGGTTTTCGGCGCATCAGGATCTGGTGTGGAAGATGGTGCGGGCTGAATCGGAAAAGTACCGCCAAACGGGGGAGTGACACCGATGCTGCTCAGCCTGAGCAATGTCGAGGTGGTCTATGACCGCGTGTTCATGGCTGTGTCCGGCGTATCACTGGACGTTCCCGAGCAAGGCATCATCGCCCTGCTCGGGGCCAACGGCGCCGGCAAGAGCACAACCCTGAAATCGGTGAGCGGGCTGCTGAAGCCTGAACGCGGAATGGTGACCAAGGGCACGTTGACCTTTCGCGGCCGGGACATCACCAGCCTGCCGCCGGCCGAACGCGTGCGGCTTGGCATCGTGCATGTGCTGGAGGGCCGGCGGGTGTTCGGGCATCTGACGCCGGTCGAGAACCTGATGGCGGCCACCACCATGCAGCGTGACCGCCGGGCCGTGGCGGCGCGGATGGAGGAGGTGATGGAGCGGTTCCCGCGCCTGCGACAGCGCGCGCGGGCGCAGGCCGGCTATCTGTCGGGTGGTGAACAACAGATGCTGGCCATCGGCCGGGCGCTGATGACCGGCCCGTCGCTGATCATGCTCGACGAACCCAGCCTGGGACTGGCGCCGCATCTGGTCGACGAGATCTTCGCGATCATCGCGGGTGTTGCCGCCGACAGTGGCGTGGGTGTGCTGCTGGTGGAACAGAACGCCGATGCGGCGCTGGCCATCGCGGCCCATGGCTATCTGATCGAGAACGGCCGGGTGGTGATGAGCGGTGCCGCGCAATCCCTGCGCGACAACCCCGACATCCGCGAATTCTATCTGGGCGGGGGCGCCGAGCCTGTCGACTATGCCCGGGTGAAGCATTACCGCCGGCGCAAGCGCTGGCTGAGTTGAGGGGCGGGAGGACATGGTCATGACCGGGTTTCATGGCGACGGCCTGCCGGCGCTGCTGCGCGCCGCACTGACGACACCGCATTATGCCGAGACACTGGCCGGCATCGATCCCGACCGCATCACCGACCGTGCGGGGCTGGCGACCCTGCCGGTGTTGCGCAAATCCACTCTGGCGGGGTTGCAGGCGGCCCGGCCGCCCTTTGCCGGCATCAATGTCCGGGGGCCGGGCGATCATGCCCGGGTCTTTGCCTCGCCCGGCGGCATCCACGAAGCCCAGCCGCGCGGCACCGTGGATCACTGGGGCATGGCGGCGGCGCTGGACGCGGCCGGGTTCCGCGCCGGCGACATCGTGCACAATGCCTTTTCCTATCACCTGACGCCGGCGGGTGCGGCGATGGAGGCCGGCGCCTGGGCGCTGGGCTGCGCGGTGTTTCCGGCCGGTATCGGCAATACCGAGGCGCAGATCGCCGCCGCCCTGCATCTGAAGCCCGCCGGGTATACCGGCACACCGTCGTTCCTGCTGCATCTGCTGCGCAGCGCCGCCGCCGCCGGCACGCCCCTGCCGTTCCGCCATGCCCTGGTGTCGGGCGAGGCGTTTCCGCCGGCCATGGCGGCGGAGATCGCGGGGTTCGGTGTGGTGGCGATCCAGTGCTATGGCACCGCCGAGATCGGCATGATCGCGCATGAGACGCTGAGCGATGGCGTGCGGTCGCCCGACATGCTGGTCAATGCCCGGCTGATCGTCGAGATCCTGACCCCCGGCACCGGTGATCCGGTGGTGCCGGGCGCTGTGGGCGAGGTGGTGGTGACCAGGCTCGATCCCGACTGGCCGTTGATCCGGTTCGCGACCGGCGATCTGAGTGCCGAGGTGCTGCCGGCCCAGGTGCCGGCCCAGGTGCCGATACGAGTGCCGGTACGAGATGGGGCCATGCGCATCCGTGGCTGGCTGGGCCGGGCCGATGACGGCACCAAGGTGAAGGGGCAGTTTGTCTATCCGATGCAGGTGGCGGGCGTGCTGGCCCGGCATCCGGCGGTGACGCGCGGCCGGCTGGTGATCGGCCATGACGACGGCCGCGACAGCATGACCCTGCTGGTCGAGACCGGTTCCGGCGACGAGATTTCCGCCGGGGCGATCGCCGCCGATCTGGCGGCGCTGACCCGGCTGAAGGGCGAGGTGCGGCTGGTGGCTGTGGGGCGACTGCCCGATGACGGCCGGCTGATCGAGGATATGCGCTCGTGAGCCCGGCCAGCGGGCCGACGTGCGCGTGACAATTCATGCATTCAGGGAGGATGCGGACGTGACGGCAATCGAGACCCTTCCCAACCGGATCGAGCCATCCGGCTGGACCCTGTCGGCGGACCGCCAGGAGATCCTGGACCACGCCGACCGTTTCGCGCGCAAGGAACTGTATCCGCTGCAACAGCGGATGGATGACGAGGAATGGTGGCCGCCGCAGGTGATGCCCCGGCTGGGCGAGATGGGCTTTCTGGGTGTCACCGCGCCGGGCGAACTTGGTGGCGCCGACAGCGATCTGTTCGCATCGGGGCTGATCGCCCAGGCGCTGGGGCGCTGGAACCATGCGGTTTCGCTGAGCTATGTGGCGCACGAGAACCTGTGCCTGAACAATATTCTGCGCAACGGCAATGACGACGTGCGCGCGCGGTTTCTGCCCGGTCTGTGCGCCGGCACCGCGATCGGCGCGCTGGGCCTGACCGAGCCGGGGGCCGGATCGGATGCCTTGGGCTCGATGCGCACCACCGCGCGGCGGGATGGCGACGACTACATTCTGAACGGCACCAAGCTCTATATCACCAATGGCCCGGTCGCCGATCTGGTTCTGGTCTATGCCAAGACGGCCCCGGAGCGCGGCGCCAGGGGGATTTCGGCCTTCGTGGTCGAGGCCGGCACCCCCGGCTTCAGCGTGGCGCAGAAGCTGGACAAGATGGGCTTCCGTGGCAGCACCACGGCGGAACTGGTGTTCGACGACTGCCGTGTACCCGCCGCCAACATGGTCGGTGTCGAGAACGAGGGCGTTGCCGTGGTGATGAGCGGCCTGGATCTTGAACGGATCGTGGTCGCGATGATCAATCTGGGCATGGCCGAGCGCGCCTTCGATCTGGCGCTGGATTATGCTCGCACCCGCGAGCAGTTCGGCCGCCGGATCGGCGATTTCCAGATGATCCAGGCCAAGCTTGCCGAGATGTATGTGACGGTCGAGACCATGCGCAGCTTCTGCTATCGGGTGCTGGAGCAGGCCAACGGCATGGAGCATGACCAGGGCGGGCGCGGCGACATCCACAAACTGACCGCCGCCGCCATCCTGTATGCGGCCGAGGGATGCAGCCGGGTGATGAACGAGGCGGTGCAGATCTTCGGTGGCGCCGGCTATATGCGCGAGACCGAGATCAACCGGCTGTACCGGGCATCGAAGCTGCTGGAGATCGGCGCCGGCACCACCGAAATCCGCAAGCTGATCATCAGCGGCGAATTGCTGAAGGGCTGACGCGGCACCGGGATGACCCGGTGCCGCCGCGTGCCGGCGCCGGGTCAGTCTCCGGAAAAATAGGCGGGGCGGCCGTTGGTCCACAACTCGCCCCACATCTGCTGGCCGCCATCGACGTTCAGCACCTCGCCGGTGATATAGCCGGCGGTGGGGCCGGCCAGGAACAGGCAGGCATCTGCGACCTCGTCGACCCGACCCTTGCGCATCATCGGGTTGGAGCGGTCGAAGGCGCGCTGCACCTCTGGCGTATAGGCCCGCATGCCCTCGCTTTCGATCACGCCGGCGGCGATGCAGTTCACCCGGATGGCGAGCGGTGCCCATTCCACCGCCAGCGTCTTCGACAGATACACCACGCCAGCGCGTGCCGCACAGGTATGGGCGACGCCGGGCATGCCGCGCCAGATCGGGGCGGTGATGGACACGATCGACCCGGGCCGCGCCGCATCGCGCCAGGCACGGGCCGCCGCCTGCATCATGTACCAGCTTCCGTTCAGATTGGTGTCGATCACCGCGTTCCAGCCCTTGGGCGACATGTCGATCGCGGCCTGCGGAAACTGGCCGCCGGCATTGTTGACCAGAATGTCGATGCCGCCGAAGCCGGCGGTGGCGGTGAACAGCCCGGCCACCTGGTCGGGATCGCGGATGGTCATCGGGTGGATCAGCACCCGCGCGCCCAGATCGCGCAGGCTGGTGGCGGTCGCCTCCAGTGGTTCGGGCCGGCGGCCGCAGATCACCAGATCGGCGCCGGCCCGCGCCATGGCGATCGCGATCGCCCGGCCCAGCCCGCTGCCGGCGCCAGAGACCAGCGCCGTCTTTCCGGCCAGCAGGCCGGCGGCGAAATGCTGTCCGGCCAACGGGCCGGGTGCGACATGACGGGGTGGCGATGCGGTATCTGTCATCGGTCTGGTCTCCGCGGCGGGGATAAAAGCGAATCATGTTCATAATTGGAACATGTCAGATAATACGCAGTTTTATGTCGGTTGAACATCGTTGACCAATGGCATCTTGAGCCATAAAGTAAATATCACTCACTTTGAGGCCCGGCGCATCGCGCCCCGGCCGCTTCCAGGGATACCCCCCACCCATGTCCGGTCTGCATTTCGAGGAATTCCACGTCGGCCAGCACTTTGTGCATGCGATCACCCGCACGGTCACCGAGACCGACAATCTGCTGATCACGACGCTGACCCATAACCCGCAGCCGCTGCATCTGGATGCCGAGTTCTGCAAGGGCACCGAGTTTGGCCGCATCCTGGTGAACAGCATCTATACCTTCGGCCTGATGCTGGGCGTGTCGGTCGGCGACACCACGCTTGGCACCACGGTCGCCAATCTGGGCATGGAGGGGGTGAAATTCCCCAAGCCGGTCCATATCGGCGACACGCTGCGCAGCACCACCGAGGTTGTCGAGCTGCGCGACAGCCGGTCGCGCCCCGATGCCGGCGTGGTGGTGTTCGAGCACAAATGCTTCAATCAGAAGGACGAGATGGTGGCGACCTGTCACCGCTATGCGCTGATGAAGCGCAAGATGCCGGCCGGCACCGCGACCGGCGGAAAGACGGGGGACGCGGGAGCATGAGCGGCGCCCGGTCCTATCTGTTCGTGCCGGCCGATGCGCCGCGCAAGATCGCGCGCGGGCTGACCTCCGGCGCCGACGCGCTGATCCTGGATCTTGAGGATTCGGTGGCGGGCGACCGCAAGCCCATGGCGCGGGCTGCGTTGCGCGATGTGCTGGACGATCATGGCGGCACGGCCGGCGGGCCACAGCTCTGGGTGCGGATCAACCCGTTGACCGATGGCCATGGTTCGGCGCTGGCCGATCTTGCCGCCGTGATGCCCGGCCGGCCCGCCGGCATCATGCTGCCAAAGGCGGCGGGGCGTCATGACGTGATCCGGCTGGGCCATCATCTGGATGCGTTCGAGGCGGCATATGGCATCGATCACGGCGCCACCCACATCCTGTCGGTGGCGACCGAAACACCGGCGGCCGTGCTGACGCTCCACAGCTATGCCGGGCCGGCGATAGCACGGCTGGCGGCGATGACCTGGGGGGCCGAGGACCTGTCGGCGGCGCTGGGTGCCGTATCCAATCGCGATGCCAGTGGCGGGCTGGACCCGCTCTATCTGACTGTCCGGCATCTGTGCCTGCTGGCGGCCACCGCAGCCGGTGTCGACCCGGTGGATACGCTGTGGGCGGATTACAAGGATGGCGAGGGGTTGGTTGCATCGGCCCGCGCCGCCGCCCATGCCGGGTTCCGCGCCAAGATCGCCATACATCCCGATCAGGTCGGGCCGATCAACGCGGCCTTCACCCCCGATGCGGCCACAATCGCAACCGCAGAGCGTATCGTTGCCGCATTTGCATCTGCAGATGGCGCCGGCACTGTGGGGCTCGACGGCCGGATGCTCGACCGGCCGCATCTGGTGCAGGCACAGGCCCTGCTGGCCCGCGCGGCCGCCCGCTCCGCAGAATAGGGTCAAAGACATCATGTTCAGAACGGTTCTGGTCGCCAATCGCGGTGAAATCGCCTGCCGTATCCTGCGGACGCTGAAGACCATGGGGATCGAGGGCGTCGCGATCTTTCACCATATCGACCGCAATGCCCCCCATGTGGCGATGGCCGACCGGGCGGTGGAGATCACCGGCCCCACCCCCGCCGCCGCCTATCTCGACAAGGCGCTGATCATCGAGGCCTGCCTCGCCGCAGGTGCCGATGCCGTGCATCCGGGCTATGGCTTCGTGTCCGAGGATGCGGGCTTCGCCGAGCGGGCGGAGGCGGCCGGCATCGCCTTCATCGGCCCCGATGCCGATGTCATGCGCCTGATGGGCGACAAGATCCGCTCGCGCGACTTCGCCCGCACGGCCGGCGTGCCGGTCGCCCCCAGCGTGATCCGCGAGGATGATGTCGCGGGCTTCCTCGACGCGGCCGCCAGTGATGTCGGCTTTCCACTGCTGATCAAGGCATCGGCCGGCGGTGGCGGCAAAGGCATGAAGATCGTGCGCCATGCGGGTGAGCTGGCCGACAGCGCCCGTGTCGCCGCCGGCGAGGCTCTGCGCTATTTCGGCGACGACCGGATCTATGCCGAACGGCTGATCGAGCGGCCGCGCCATATCGAGGTTCAGGTGCTGGGCGACGGCACCGGCCGGGTGGTGCATCTGGGTGAGCGGGATTGCTCGATCCAGCGCCGGCATCAGAAGATCGTCGAGGAAACCCCGGCGCCGGGGCTGGACCCGGCCTTACGGCAGGCGATCTGCGCCGCGGCGGTCGATCTGGCCTCGGCCGCGCGCTATCGCAACGCCGGCACGGTGGAATTCGTGCTGGCCCCGGACGGGGCATTCTATTTCCTGGAAATGAACACCCGGCTTCAGGTCGAGCATCCGGTGACCGAGATGGTGCTGGGGCTGGATCTGGTGGCGGAGCAGATCCGGATCGCGGCGGGTGAGGGCTTGCGGCTGACCCAGGCCGATATCGTGGCCCGCGGTCATGCGATCGAATGCCGGATCTGCGCCGAGGAGCCCGAGGCCGGCTTCCGTCCGGCGGTGGGCCGGATCGGGCTGCTGGATGTGCCGCGCGCGCCGGGCCTGCGCTTCGACGGTGGCATCGCGCAGGGACAGGAGGTGACGGTGGCCTTCGACAGCATGCTGGCCAAGATCATCATCCTGGCCGACAGCCGCGCGGCGGCGGCCGCGGCGCTGGCGGCGGCGCTGGACCAGACGGCCATTCTGGGCATTACCACCAATATCGATCATCTGGCGCGGATCCTGCGCCATCCGGCGTTCATCGCCGGCGCGGTGGATACCGGCTTCCTTGAGACCCATGCGGCCACGCTGGTCGGCGGCGCGCCGGACCCGGCGCCGGCGATTGCCGCCGCCGCCCTTGGCCATCCGGTGCTGCGCCGTCTGATCCACGACACGCCCGACCCGCACGCATCGATCGGCGGCTGGCGCAATTGAGGCAATCCCCCATGGAATTTCATCTGTCGATCGACGGCCGGGATGTCCGCCTGGACATCGCCGCCCGCCGCCCGGTGCTGCGCCTTGCCGTCGACGGTGTGGTGCACGAGATATCCGGACCAGATGCGACCGGACCTGACACAGCCGGGCCGCGCGGCTCGGGCCGCTTCGCCATCACCATCGATGGCCGGGTGCATCATGGCTGGCGTCATGTCGCGGGCGATGACGTGTTCCTGCGCATCGATGGCCGCACCCATCACGTGACCGTCGATGACGGGCGCGGTGATGCGGCGGGTGCGGGCGCCGGCGGCGACGATCTGTGCGCCGAGATGCCGGGCATCGTGGTGGCGGTGCATTGCGCTGCCGGCGATGTGGTGGCGCGGGGCGACGCGCTGCTGACCATCGAGAGCATGAAGCTTCAGACGACGATCATTGCCCCGCGTGACGGTGCCATCGCCCGGCTGCACGCGCCGGCCGACACCGCGTTCGGCCGTGGCGACGTGCTGGTGTCGCTGGCACCGGCCGATACCCTGTGCGAAGGATGACCCGGCGATGAGCTTCATCAGATCCGCGATCGACGGCCAGTCGGAGGAATTCCGCCGGCGCTATGCCCGCAACCGCGCCCTGGTGGCCGAGCTGCGCGAACGCCAGCGCGCCGCGCGCCACGACCGGCCGGAGGCCGATATCCGCAGGCTTGAACGCCAGGGCAAGATGCTGCCGCGCGAGCGGCTGGAACGCCTGCTCGACCCCGGCACCCCGTTCCTGGAATTGTCGACGCTGGCGGCCGGCCTTGCCTATGACGGCGAGGCGCCGGGGGCCAGCAGCATCACCGGCATCGGGGTCATTTCCGGCCGCGAGGTGATGATCCATGCCGATGACAGTTCCATCAAGGGCGGCGCCTGGTATCCGCTGACCATCAAGAAGATCGTCCGCGCGCTGGATATCGCGATCGAGAACCGCCTGCCGGTGGTGCATCTCTGCGACAGCGCCGGCGGCTTCCTGCCCCGCCAGTCCGAGCTGTTCCCCGACAAGCACATGGCCGGCCGCATCTTCCGCAATCAGGCGATCCTCAGCCGGATGGGCGTCAAGCAGCTTGCGATTGTGTTCGGACATTGCACCGCCGGCGGCGCCTATGTGCCGGCCTTGAGCGATTACAACGTCATCGTCCGGGGCACGGGCGCGGTGTTCCTGGCCGGTCCGCCGCTGGTGAAGGCGGCCACCGGCGAGGTGGTGGGGGTGGAGGATCTGGGCGGCTGCGACCTGCACACCCGCACCAGCGGCACCTGCGACTATCCGGCGGCGACCGAGACCGAGGCGATCGCCATCGGCCGCGAGATCGTGGCGCAATGGGACCGGCCGCGGAAATGGATCGCGCCGGTCGACGCGCCGGAAGCCCCGGCTTATGACCCCGACGAGCTGTACGGCATTCTGCCCGACGACATCAAGAAGGGCTTCGACATGCGCGAGGTGATCGCGCGGATGGTCGATGGCAGCCGGTTCCACGAATACCAGCCGGCCTATGGCACCACCCTGGTCGCGGGCTTCGCCAATCTGTGGGGCTATCGGGTCGGCATCCTGGCCAATAACGGCGTGCTGTTCAATGACAGCACCCTGAAGGCGGCCCATTTCATGGAATTGTGCAATCAGAACGACACGCCGCTGCTGTTTCTTCAGAACATCACCGGCTATATGGTCGGGCGCGACTATGAGGCTGCCGGCATCACCAAGGATGGTGCCAAGATGATCATGGCGCAGAGTTGCAGCCATGTGCCCAAGCTGACCGTCATGTGCAACGCGTCCTTCGGCGCCGGCAATTACGGCATGTGCGGCCGGGCCTATGATGCCCGCTTCCTGTTCTCGTGGCCCGGCCATCAGATCGGGGTGATGGGCGGCGATCAGGCCGGCCGGACCCTGGCGGATGTGAAGGCGCGGCAGATGGCCCGCAATGGTGCCGCACCCGACCCGGCGCTGCTCGACGCGGTCCGCGCCGCCACCCAGCGCGATTACGAGGCGCAGACCTCGTCGTGGCATTCGACGTCCGAGATCTGGGATGACGGCATGCTCGACCCGGTCGACACCCGCAATGCCCTTGGCATCGCCCTGGCCGCGGCGGCACAGGCGCCGATGGATCGGCAGGGCTATGGCGTGTTCCGCTTCTGACCGGCGGCGCCATCGCGCCGGATCGGGGTGGCGCACAACATAACTCTAAAAAAAACTGTTGGTTTATCGAGCATCTCAACCCGACCAGGTGGAATCATCGGGTCGGGTTGAGATGTTCTAAGCCTCCTTCGCTGCGCATTGTCGTTTCTGAACGATCATCGCGACCTCGGCGTTGTGATGGGTGCCCCATTCGCAGAGCGGTGCCAGAACCTGGGCCAGGCTTCGACCAAAGTCGGTCAGTTCGTATTCGACATGCGGTGGCACCCTCTGGAAATCAATGCGGCGGATGACGCCATCATCCGCCAGCTCCTTGAGGTGCTGGATCAGCATTTTTTCGCTCACATTGGTAACGAGCCTACGGAGCTGGCCGGTGCGCTTGGACCCGCCGGCCAGATGATAAATGATAAGCGGCTTCCACTTGCCGCCAAGGATGGCCAGAACCGCTTCCAGGCCGCACCGGAAATTCGTCGTGGTCATTTTGATCTCCTAATTCAGACACTTACTAAATAGTCAGTACTGGAACGAAAGTCTGCCCTGTCTTAACTGGATCGGACGACGATGTCGACGCGCAAGACGGTCGATGATCGCCGAGACAACGCTGCGGGATGCAGATTTGCAGGAGACATCCATGACGTTCGGATTCATCGGCGCAGGCGTGGTCGCGCAGACGATTGCCCGCCATGTACTGCCATTCGGCCACGAGGTCTTGCTCAGCAACAGCCGCGGGCCTGACACGCTGGCCGATGTCGTCGGCAGCCTTGGCCAGGGTGCGACCGCCGGCACCCCGCAACAGGCTGCCGATCAGGACGTTGTCGTTTTGAGTGTCGACTGGGCCAATGTCCCGAAGGCGCTCGCGTCGATCCCGGACTGGTCGGACCGTATTCTGATCGACGCCACCAACCGGATCGACCGCAACAATCCTCGCGATCTCGGCGACCTCTCAGGGCCCACATCCAGCGAGATCGTTGCCGATCAGGCGGTGGGCGCCAAGGTGGTCAAGGCGTTCAACACCATCCCGATGCAGTGGATCGATGATGCATCGCCCGATAAACCAAAAACCGTCCTCTTCATTTCCGGTGACGATGCCGGGGCGAAGACTGCGCTGGGCGACGTGCTTGAGCAGGTCGGCTTTGCCGTCGTCGATCTCGGTACACTCGCGATCGGTGGCAGGCAGCAGCAGATCGGTGGTCCCTTGGCGGGTCTCAACCTGACCCTGGTTGATCGGTTCGTGCTGTGAAGGCGCTCGCATACCAGACGGCGCATGCTCTCGACGCCTTCGGGATCGAGGAGCGGGACGTCGCCGAACCGACGCTGCGCGATGCAGATCTTATGGTCGACATCCGTGCCGTCGGCGTCAATCCCGGCGAGGCTTATATCAGGAGCGTGCGTAGCGCCGAACCAGACGGTCGCGTCGTTCTGGGCTGGGAATTCGCCGGGGTGGTGATCCAGGTCGGTTCGGCGGCAAAGGGTTTCGCGGTCGGCGACCGCGTGATGGGCACCGGCGACGTTACCCGCGATGGCTGCTGGGGCGAACGCCTTGCCGTCGATCATCGTGTCGCAGCCAGAATCCCCGATCGGCTGTCTGTCATCGATGCCGCCTCTTTGCCCATCGGTGGCCTGACGGCATGGGAGGCGATGTTCCGCGATCGCGATACGCTGCCGGCCGGGGTTGACCGTGTGCTCGTCGTCGGCGGCGCCGGCGGTGTGGGCTCCATGGCGATCCAGTTGCTGAAAGCCAGGACAGGCGCGTTCGTCATCGCGACCGCCTCCCGTCCGGAATCGACGGCGTGGTGCACGGTGATGGGGGCCGACCTGGTCGTCGATCACAGCCGGGACGTGATCGCTCAGCTCGGCGCCGCCGGCATAGACCAGGTCGACATGGTGCTTTCGACCGCAGGCACCGCAGGAAACCTGAGCTGGATCGCCAGGCTGCTGCGGCCCTTCGGGCATCTGTCGGCGGTGGACATCGCACCGCCCTTCGACGCAAGTCCGATCGTGTCGAAATCCATATCCGTTCACACCGAAATGGTCTTCGCGAAGGTGATCAGCGGCTTCAATCCGGCCAGTCAGGGCGAAATCCTCGCTGAGATCGCCGATCGCGTCGTCTCGGGTGGGCTGCGCCCGATCGTGACGACCCGGCTCGACGGCCTGACCGCCCGGAACATGAAAACGGCGCACGACATGCTCGAAAGCCGACGAACGATCGGAAAGATCGTGATCGTCGCCTGACCGGTCATCGTCCGCCCGCAATGAACAAGGGGCGCGGCACAACGGCGCCGCGCCACCCCATAAACCGAAAGGGACATCCATGACCCGGATCCTCGTCACCGGCGCAACCGGCAACATTGGCCGCATGACCCTCCAACATCTTCTGAAGCGCCTGCCTGCCAGCGATCTTGCGGGCCTTGCCCGCGATCCGGCCAAGGCGGCAGATCTTTCCGGCGAGGGGATTGAGATCCGCCAGGGCGACTACCTTGATTATGAGGGGCTGGTGCGCGCCTTCCAGGGTATCGAGAAGGTCATGCTTGTGTCCGCCACGGCTTTTACCGATCGCAATACCCAGCATCAGAATGTCATTGGCGCGGCAAAGCAGGCGGGCGTCAGGCACATCGTCTATATGCCGATCATCCACAAGGCGGGTTCCGCCTTTCATTTGCCGCAGGTCACCGACGAAGACCGCTTCGTCGAGGAACGGTTGAAGGCCTCAGGCCTGATCTACACGCTGGTCTGTCATCCGCCATTTCTTGAGACGGTCGTCTCTTATATCGGTGGCAATCCCCTGGTGACGGGTGTCGTTGCGCCGGCCGGGGCGGGCAAGGCGGGCTATGCCCTCCGTGATGAGCTGGCAGAAGCGCATGCCGTTGTGCTGAGCGAAGCCGGACATGAGAACAAGGCCTACGCGCTGTATGGCGGTCCGGCCGTATCCTTCGCGGATGTTGCACGGATTCTGTCGGACATCAGCGGCAAGCCGGTGCCGTTCAATGCCGTCTCGGATCAGGACTACATCGCCCACCTCATGGCAGCGGGGCTGCCCGAGCCGGCTGCCGGCTTCGTGCTGGCATGGGCACATGGCATCAACGCTGGCGAGTGGGACGGCCGGACCGGCGACCTGGAGACACTCCTCGGTCGCAAGCCGACAACGCCGACCGCGTTCCTGCGAGCCAGCTATGCTGTACCCCAGCTTGATACCGAAACCTGGTCTAGTCGCTTCCAGCCGCATCAAACCGCTGACGGGCCTGCTCAATGGCCCGCCAGTTGTCTCTGATCCAACCGGTAAATCCTTCAAGCGCCGGTAGCATCGTTTTGCCCATCGGCGTCAGTTCGTAGGCGACGCGTGGCGGAACCTCGGCAAAGTAATGGCGTGTCACCAGTCCATCGCGCTCCAGGTTGCGGAGCGTGAGGGTGAGCATGCGCTGTGAAATGCTCGGGATCCCGTTCTTGATCTCGGAGAACCGCAGCGCCCTGGCAGGCTCCAGCGCGAGGATGCTCATCACGAGAATCGTCCATTTGTCGCCAAGCCTCGCGAGAACGCCGTTTGGCGCGCAGGGCGTGAGGACCGGCCCCTTCTTCGTCTCGATGTATGGCCGACCGTGGATCGACTTTTCCATGAGGCACCTCTTTGTAACCGGCACACAAAAATGTGCCGTCTTGCGCGGTTTTTATAGCAGTGCCATTTCGTAACCTTCAATGGTTACGAAAAGGAACGGACGATGATGGACGAAAAATCGGTGCTCGTGTTCGGCGCCACGGGGCAGCAGGGAGGAGCGGTTGCGCGGGCGCTCCGGAGCGCCGGATGGCATGTCAGGGCGCTTGTCCGGGAGCCCGCTGGCGAGACGGCAAAGGCGCTTGAGGCCATCGGCGTTGCGTTGCACAAGGGCGACTTTTCGGATGTCGCGTCCATCGACGCGGCGATGTCGGGCGCGTATGGCGTCTTCAGCGTTCAGCCCAGTTCGGGACAAGGTGCTGCGTATGGCATCACCGACGCAGAGGAGGTCCGCTACGGCAAGACCGTTGCCGACATGGCCGCGAAGCATCGTGTCCGGCATCTCGTCTACACCTCCGGTGGCGCTGCGGGCAAAGGCGAAACCGGTCTGGGCCATTTCGACAGCAAGACGGAAATCGAAGGGCATATTCGTGGTCTGCCCATCCGTAGCACGATCGTGCGGCCGGCAGCCTTCATGGAAATGCTGATGCTGCCGGGCATGGGCCTGGACCAGGGAACGTTCAGCTTCTTCATGCGGCCCGATCAATCCATGCAGTTCATCGCGGCCGATGACATCGGAAAGATCGTCGCCTTGATTTTTGCCGATCCGGAGCGCTTTGCGGGCCGGACCATCGAGATTGCCGGAGACGAGGTCACCGGACGCGGCATTCAGGAGGTGCTCAGCCGAGCTGCAGGCAGGACGATCACATATAATCGTTTCCCGGACAGTCTCCTTGAGCAGGATGCATTCCTTGGACGGTTGGCAGCGCTCGTCGATGACGGCCGATGCGCCGGGGCGGCGGATATTGACGCTCTCCGCAGGGATTTCGGCACGCTGACCACCCTTGATGCGTGGCTCTCCGGTCGCGGAAAGCGGCTTTTTGACGCTGCATTGCAGGCGCAGGATGCGCCCGTGGCCCTTCGCTGAGCCTCTCGATCGCGGAGGTCGACGCCTGCGTACCGGCGTCCGCGACCTCACGATCAGAGCATTAGCCCGTCCTCTTGCACAAACACCTGACTGGAAAACCGGGCGGTTCGGGGCTATCCATGAAGGCGGAGAGAAACGCCGCCGTCATAATGCCCCAACAACCCCAAGCGTGCGGCTGGCCGCACCCGGTCGGGAAGAAACGATGACACGCACGACGCCCGCCTTCGACACCATCATCGTCGGCGCCGGCACCGCCGGTTGCCTGCTCGCCAACCGGTTGAGCGCCGACCCGAACCGCCGGGTGCTGCTGATCGAGGCGGGCGGCAAGGACGATTACATCTGGATCCATGTGCCGGTCGGCTATCTGTACTGTATCGGCAATCCGCGCACCGACTGGTGCTTCATGACCGAACCCGAGCCGGGGCTGAACGGCCGGGTGCTGCGCTATCCGCGCGGCAAGACCCTCGGCGGCTGTTCCAGCATCAACGGCATGATCTATATGCGCGGTCAGGCCCGCGACTATCGCCAGTGGTCGGAAATCACCGGCGAGGACGACTGGGACTGGGATCAGGTGCTGCCGTTCTTCAAGCGCCATGAGGATCATCACAAAGGCGGCGACGATGCCCATGCCGCCGGCGGCGAATGGCGGGTGGAACGCCAGCGTCTGCGCTGGGACATCCTGGACGCCTGGGCGGCGGCGGCCGAACAGGCCGGGCTGCCCGCGACCACCGATTTCAACCGTGGTGATAATGAGGGTGTCGGGTATTTCGAGGTCAACCAGAAGAATGGCTGGCGCTGGAATGCCGCCAAGGCCTTTCTGCGGCCGGCGATGGTGCGGCCGAACCTCACCGTCTGGACCAAGACCCAGGTCGCGCGGCTGATCACCACCCCCGATGATGACGGCCTGATGCGTTGCACCGGTGTCGAGGTGGTGCGCAATGGCGAGCGGATGCAGGCATTGGCTCGCCAGGAGGTGGTGTTGAGCGCCGGCGCCGTCGGCTCGCCGCAGATCATGCAGGTGTCGGGCATCGGTCCGGCCGGTCTGCTGGCCCGCCACGGCATCGAGGTCCGCCACGATCTGCCCGGCGTCGGCGCCAATCTTCAGGATCATCTTCAGATCCGCGCGGTCTATAAGGTCAAGGGCACGCGGACCCTGAACCGGCTGGCAAGCAATCTGGTCGGCAAGGCCACGATCGGGCTGGAATATGCCCTGCGCCGCACCGGGCCGATGAGCATGGCGCCCTCGCAGCTCGGCGCTTTCACCCGCAGTTCGGCCGAAAAGAATGCCGCCAACATCCAGTTCCACGTGCAGCCGCTCAGCCTGGATGCCTTCGGCGAGCCGCTGCACAGCTTCGATGCCTTCACCGCCAGCGTCTGCAACCTGAACCCGACCAGCCGGGGCACGATCAGCATCCGCAGCCCCAATTTCGAGGACGCGCCGCTGATCGCGCCCAATTACCTCAGCACCGAGGAGGACCGCAAGGTGGCGGCGGATTCGCTGCGCGTCACCCGCCGGATCTGCGGTCAGAAGGCGCTGGAGAAGTTCCAGCCCGAGGAATGGAAGCCCGGCCCGCAATACGAAACCGACGAACAACTGGCCAAGCTGGCCGGCGACATCGCCTCGACCATCTTTCACCCGGTCGGCACCACCCGCATGGGCCGCGCCGACGACCCGGATGCCGTGCTCGACCCGCATTTCCGGGTGCGCGGCATGCGCGGCCTCAGGGTGGTGGATGCCGGCGCCATGCCCACCATCACCAGCGGCAACACCAATTCCCCCACCTTGATGATGGCGGAGAAGGCGGCGGCCTGGATTCTGGCCGGCGTGTGACCGCCTTGGGCCGTCCGGTCGGTCGGCAGCTTGAACTGGTCATCTTTAATCACTATGATTGGAGATGACCAGATGGCTCTGACCGAAAGGTGACCTCCGCGATGGCACAGACCGGAACCCGGGTGCTGACCGCCCATGTGCCGCTGCCCCTGGCCGACAGGGTCGACCAGATGGCCGAACGGCTGGAGCGGTCGCGTGGCTGGATCGTGAAGCAGGCGCTGTCGGCCTGGCTGGCGCAGGAAGAAGAGCGTGACCGCCTGACCCGCGAGGCGCTGGCCGATGTCGATGCCGGCCGGGTGATCGACCATCAGGCCGTGCAGGCCTGGGCCGACAGTCTTGGCAGTGATACGCCCGTCGATACGCCCAATGATACGCCGCTGCCGCGCCCGCGCTGATGGATCTGAAATGGACCGGCAAGGCGCTGTCCGATCTGGCGCGCCTGCACGACTTTCTGGCCCCGGCAAACCCGCCGGCGGCGGCACGGGCGGTGCAGGCCCTGGCCCATGCCCCGACCATCCTTCTGACCAATCCCCGTCTTGGCGAGCAGCTCTTCGGCTTCGAGCCGCGCGAGGTCCGGCGCCTGCTCGTCGGGTCATACGAACTGCGCTATGAAATCCAGGCCAGCACGATCTATGTGCTCCGGCTGTGGCACAGCCGGGAGGATCGCTAGGTCGTCCGCGGCCGCAAGCGGCAACAATTATCGGGCTTTGACAGGGAAGGCGCCACCCGGCGGCGGGGGCCCAAGGGTGGACGGCGGTGCATCACCATCCGCATGTCCTGCCAGGCCCCCTGCCAGCCAGCGGCCGGGTTTTTTGCCAGCATGAAACAGCTTGATCATTCTGGCATTAAATCAAGGGTGGACCCGAAAAGTCCCAGACGATGTCGTGGCGATAGGCCATGCCCGGCCGGAGTAGGGTGGAGGGGAAATCCGGGCGGTTGGGGCTGTTCGGGAAGGCCTGGGATTCCAGGGCGACCCCGCCATGGTGACGCAGCGGCCTGTCGGCGCCGGCGAGTCCGGCATGGAAATGATCGGCGGTATAGACCTGAAGCCCCGGTTCGGTGGTGAACAGGGTCATCGCCCGGCCGGAGCCCGGATCGCTGAGCCGGGCCACGGCCTGCAGTGGTCCGCGGCCTGCGATGCGGCAGAAATTGTGATCGACGGATTGATCGAGCCGGCGCGGCGCCCGGAAATCGAACCGGGTGCCGGCGACCGGTTGCGGCGCGCCCACCGGCAACAGCGCCTCGTCGACGGCCAGATAATGCGCGGCCGCGATGGCGAGGTCATGGCCGGCGATGGTGCCGCCGCCGGCAAGGTTCCAATAGACATGCTGGCTGAGGTTCACCACCGTCGGCGCATCGGTGACCGCGGCGATTTCCAGGCTCAGCCGCATGCCCGCCAGCCGATACACCGCCTCGACCGCCAGCCGCCCCGGAAAGCCCTGATCGCCGGCGGCCGACTCCAGACGGAAGCAGATGCCACCGGGCAGAGCGCCACCCCGCCAGCGCCGTTGTCCGAAGCCCTCGGGGCCGCCATGCAGGCTGGTGGTGCCTTCATTCGCCGCCAGCACGACCATATGGCCATCGATCGGGCAGCGGGCGCCGGCGATGCGGTTGGCATAGCGGCCGCAGATGGTGCCGGCATGGATGTCGACCCCATGCATGTCGACCCTGTCGCCCGCGATCACCGGGTCATGGCCGCGTGTGCCATGAACCATATCGACCCGGCCACCCTGGCGGTCGGGCATGGTCAGCGAGATCAGCCGGGCGCCGCCCTCGGCGATCACGGCCCTGAGGCCGCCATCGCCGCTATCGAGCATGAAGCGTCGTTCGGGCCGCTCTATCCTGGTGTCGGTCGTCATGGCGTCGCCTTGAGAAAAAATTCCTGACCCGCAGTTTAGGGCTTTCGAAAAGTACTATGATAGACATAATCGTCTGAACACCAATCGGACCGCACCTGTGCAACCCTGAAGAAACGGGCAGGGCGACGGGGAGACGGGCCGGATCATCCCAGGGGGGAAACAGACGATGTCGACGCTGACACGGTTGGCGGTGCTCGCGGTTGCGGGACTGTCGGCGATTTCGGCCGCCCAGGCGGCCGATCTGACGGTGGGCTTCTCGCAGATCGGATCGGAATCCGGCTGGCGCGCGGCCGAGACCACGGTAACCAAATCCGAGGCGGGGGCCCGGGGCATCACGCTGAAGATCGCCGATGCCCAGCAGAAACAGGAAAACCAGATCAAGGCGATCCGGTCGTTCGTGGCGCAAGGGGTGGACGCGATCTTCGTGGCGCCGGTCGTGGCCACCGGTTGGGACACGGTGCTGAGCGAGGCCAAGGACGCCGAGATTCCGGTGGTGCTGCTCGACCGCAGCATCGAGACCGCCAATCCCGATCTGTATCTGACCGCCGTCACCTCCGACACGGTCCATGAGGGGCGGGTGGCCGGTGAATGGCTGGCAAAGACGGTGGGCGACCGCGACTGCCCGATCGTGGAATTGCAGGGCACGGTGGGGTCGAGCCCGGCGATCAACCGCAAGAAGGGCTTCGACGAGGTGGTCGCGGCCCATGACAACCTCAAGCTCATCCGCAGCCAGACCGGCGATTTCACCCGCGCCAAGGGCAAGGAGGTGATGGAAAGCTTCCTGAAGGCCGAAGGCGGCGGCAAATCGATCTGCGCCCTCTATGCCCATAACGACGACATGGCGGTGGGTGCCATCCAGGCGATCAAGGAAGCGGGGCTGAAGCCCGGCCAGGACATTCTGGTGGTGTCGATCGATGCGGTGCCCGACATCTTCAAGGCGATGATGGATGGCGAGGCGAATGCCACGGTGGAACTGACCCCGAACATGGCCGGCCCGGCCTTCGATGCCATCCTGGCCTATAAGGACAAGGGCACCGTGCCGCCGAAATGGATCCAGACGGACTCGAAGCTCTATACCCAGGCGGACGATCCGGCGGCGGTCTATAAGAGCAAGCAGGGCCTCGGCTACTGATCCGACGGCTGTCGCCAGCTTCACCCTGCCCGGCACCGCGCACGTCACCCGGCGCGGTGCCGGTTTCCGCCGCAGGAGACCTCCGCGATCATGGTTCCCATGCCCGATGCCGCCCATGCGGCACTGTCCGCTGCTGGCGTGCCCGCTGCAGGCGTGCCCGTCGCTGGCGCCCTGTTGCAGGTCAGCGGCCTGAGCAAATCCTTTCCCGGCCAGAAGGCGCTGGACGGGATCGATTTCACCCTGCATGCCGGCCAGGTGCATGCGCTGCTGGGCGAGAACGGCGCCGGCAAATCGACCCTGATCAAGATCCTGACCGGGGTGCACCGCGCCGATGCCGGCGATATCCACCTGAACGGCCGGCGCATCGCGCCGCGCGACACCGCCGACGCCCAGGCCCAGGGCATCGGCACGGTGTATCAGGAGGTCAATCTTCTGCCCAATCTGACGGTGGCTGAAAACCTGTATCTGGGCCGCCAGCCGCGCCGCTTCGGGATGGTCGATCACCGCCGGATGCGGGCCGATGCCCGGCGGCTGCTGGCGCGCTATGGCCTCGACATCGATCCGGGCAGCCTGTTGTCGGACCAGTCGGTGGCGGTGCAGCAGATCGTGGCCATCGCGCGGGCGGTCGACTTGTCGGGCAAGGTGCTGATCCTGGACGAGCCCACCGCCAGCCTCGACCGGGCCGAAGTGGCGATGCTGTTCGATGTGGTGCGCGGCCTGCGCGATCAGGGGCTGGGCATCATCTTCATCACCCATTTTCTGGATCAGGTCTTCGCGCTGGCCGATCAGGTGACGGTGCTGCGCAATGGCCGGCTGACCATCGATGGCCGGCCGGCGCGGATCGGCGGCCCGCGCGATGCCGTGGCCCTGCGCTTCGGCTTCTGCCCCGAAGACCGCAAGACCGACGGCATCGTCGGCGACCTGTCGGTGCGCGAGAACATCATCCTGGCGCTTCAGGCGCGGCGCGGCTGGCTGAAGCCGATACCGCCGACGGCGATGGTGGCGTTGGCAGACCGGTTCGTCGCGGCCCTCGACATCCGCACCAGCGATATCGAAACGCCGGTCAAGCTGCTTTCCGGCGGCAATCAGCAGAAGGTGCTGCTGGCGCGCTGGTTGGCGACCAGCCCGCGCCTGCTGATCCTGGACGAGCCCACCCGCGGCATCGATGTCGGCGCCCATGCCGAGATCATCCGGCTGATCCACCGGTTATGCGCCGACGGCATGGCGCTGGTGGTCATCTCGTCGGAACTGGACGAGATCGTGGCCTATGCGTCGCGCGTGGTGGTGCTGCGCGACCGCCGCCATGTCGGCGAGATCCGTGGCACGGCGCTCTCCGCCGATGCGATCATGCGGGTGATCGCCGATGTGCCGGCGGCCGGCCATCCGCTTGTGTCGGCGCCGGTTCCGGAGACCGCATCATGATCGCGCGTGCGATGCGCAAGCCCGCCGGGCTGCCGCAACTGGCGACGCTGGCGGCGATCCTGTTCGCCAACTGGCTGGCCTTTCCCGGCTTTTTCGATCTGACCATCCAGGATGGCCGGCTGTATGGCAGCCTGATCGACGTGCTGAACCGGGGCGCGCCGGTGGCGATCCTGGCGATCGGCATGACCCTGGTGATCGCGTCGGGCGGCATTGACCTGTCGGTGGGGGCGGTGATGGCGCTGGCCGGCGCGGTGGCGGCCGTGCTGATCGATGCCGGCCACCCGTTATGGCTGGTGCTGGCCGGCGCGCTCGCCGCCGGGCTGGTCTGCGGGCTGTGGAACGGCATTCTGGTGGCGGTGCTCGATATCCAGCCGATCGTGGCGACCCTGATCCTGATGGTGGCCGGGCGCGGCATCGCCCAGCTGGTGACCGAGGGCACCATCGCCACCTTTGTCGATGAAGGGCTGATCTTCATCGGCAGCGGATCGGTGCTGGGCCTGCCGATGCCGGTTGCGATCACCGCCGGGCTGGCGCTGATCGCCATCCTGCTGGTGCGGCGCACGGCCCTTGGCCTGTTCATCGAGGCGATCGGCATCAACCGCCGCGCCAGCCTGCATGCCGGTATCGGCAGCCGGCTGGTGATCGTCTCGGTCTATATGGCCTCGGGCTTCTGTGCTGCGGTGGCGGGTGTGATCATCGCCGCCGATATCCGCGGTGCCGATGCCAACAATGCCGGATTGTGGCTGGAGCTGGATGCCATTCTGGCGGTGGTGATCGGCGGCACCTCGCTGCTGGGCGGGCGGTTCTCGGTGCTGATGTCGCTGCTGGGCGCGCTGATCATCCAGGCGATGAACACCGGCATTCTGATGTCGGGCTATCCGCCGGAATTCAACTTCATCTTCAAGGCGGCGATCATCGTGGTCATCCTGGTGATGCAGTCGCCGCTGGCCGCGCGGCTGGGCCGGCGCTGGCTGGGTGGCCGCAGCCGCCCCGGCAGTGCCGCCCGGCCCGATACCGCAGCCCGCCCGGGTGCCGCGGCCCGTGCCGAAAGCCAGGAGGTCCGGCCATGAACACCCGTTTTCTGCCGCTGCTGGCGACGCTCGCGATCTTCGTGGTGGCCTATGCCGCCTGCATCGCGCAGTTTCCCAGCATGGCCTCGACCCGCGTGGTCGGCAACCTGCTGACCGACAATGCTTTTCTGGGCATCGCCGCCATCGGCATGACCTTCGTGATCCTGTCGGGCGGCATCGATCTGTCGGTGGGATCGGTGATCGCCTTCACCGGCGTGCTGCTGGCGGTGCTGATCGGTCAGGCCGGCATCCATCCGCTGCTGGCCTTCGCGATCGCGCTGGGCGTGGCCACCGCCTTCGGCGCGGCGATGGGGCTGATGATCCATTATCTTGAGATGCCGCCCTTCATCGTCACCCTGGCCGGGATGTTCCTGGCGCGCGGTGCCGCCTTCGTCATGACCACCGACTCGCTGCCGATCGGCCATGGCTTCTATGCCGCCCTGCAGGGGATCTATTGGCGCATGCCGGGCGGCGGACGGCTGACGGTGATCGCGGGTGCCATGATCCTGGTCACCCTGGCCGGCATCGTCATCGCCCATCGCACCCGGTTCGGCGCCAATGTCTATGCCCTGGGCGGCAACCGGGTGTCGGCGGCGCTGATGGGGGTGCCGGTGGCGGCCACCACGGTCAGGGTCTATGCGCTGTCGGGGCTCACGGCGGGGCTTGCCGGCATCGTGTTCTCGCTCTACACCTCGGCCGGCTATCCGCTGGCGGCGGTGGGCGTGGAGCTGGATGCGATCGCGGCGGTGGTCATCGGCGGCACCCTGCTGTCGGGCGGCGCCGGCTTTGTGGCCGGCACCTTCGTCGGCGTGCTGATGCAGGGGCTGATCCAGACCTATATCGTGTTCGACGGCACGCTGTCGAGCTGGTGGACCAAGATCGTGATCGGCGGCCTGCTGTTCGCCTTCATCGCCCTGCAACGCGGCCTGCTCTGGCTGTCGGACCGGCGCACGGCGATGTCGTCGGATATGCGGGGCAACAGCGGAGCAGGGGCATGACCGGCAGTCTCGTCATCGGCAATGGCCGTCTGGTCGGCAGCATCTCGGGGCGCGGGCGGTCGCGGACCAATCATGCCCATGTCGTGCAGGAACTGGGGCTCGGCATCGTCGAGGGCCATTTCGCCCCCGGCAGCATCCTGCCCGGCGATGCCGATCTGATGGCACGTTTCGGGGTGTCGCGCACGGTGCTGCGTGAGGCGCTGAAGACCCTGGAGGCCAAGGGGCTGGTTCAGCCCAAGGCGCGGATCGGCACCCGGGTGATGCCGGCCAGCCACTGGAACCTGTTCGACCCCGATACCCTGTCCTGGCATTTCCAATGCGGGCTGAACCGCGGTTTCCTGGCCAGTCTGGCCGAAATCCGCCTGGCGCTGGAACCGGAAGCGGCGGCACTGGCGGCATTGCGGCGGTCGCCAGAGGATGTGGCCGATCTGTACCGGCTGGCGGCGGCGATGAACGATCCGGCCAATACCGGCAGCAGCTTTGCCAATCACGATCTGGAATTTCATCTGGTCGTTGCCCGCGCCTCGGGCAATCCGTTCATGCGCTCGATCAGCGCGCTGATCGAGGCGGCATTGTCGGCGGCGCTGAACATCTCGTCGCCGGCGGACGATCCGGCCAAGATCGCGATTTCGGCCGCCGATCATCGCGCGATCGCCGCCCGGATCGAGGCCGGCGATGCCGATGGCGCCCGTGCCGCGATGCGCCGGGTGATCATGGTCGGCGCCGATCGGGTGGCCGGTGCCTTCGGGGTGGCGCCATGACCGGCGGCGGCGGGTTGGCGGATCTGGCCTGGATCGGCTGCGACTGGGGCGGGTCCAGCCTGCGGGTTTTCGCGGTTGCGGCCGATGGCCGGGTGCTGGCCGTGCGGCGCAGCGATGATGGCGCCGGCGGTCTGGCGCCCGACGGGTTCGAGCCGGCCTTGATGGCGCTGGTGGCGGACTGGCTGCCCGATGCGCCGCCCGCGGCCATCCGTGTGCTGATCTGCGGCATGGCCGGGTCGCGGACCGGCTGGCGGGAGGCTGCCTATTGCGATCCGGATGTGCCGCTGACCCGCCTTGCCGCTGCCGCCGTGGCAGCCCCGGCGCTGGACCGGCGCATCCGGCCGCTGATCCTGCCCGGCTATGCCCGCGGCGATCCGCCGGATGTGATGCGGGGCGAGGAAACCCAGCTTCTGGGGCTGATCGGCACCGAGCCGGGCTTCGCCGGGCTGGTCTGCCTGCCCGGCACCCATTCGAAATGGGCGCGGATCGCCGATGACCGGCTGACCGCCTCGGCCACCATGATGACCGGCGAGATCTTCGCGCTGCTGGCCCGGCAATCGATCCTGCGCCAGTCGCTGCGGCCGGCGGCGGTGCTGGTCGACGAGGCCGGCTTCCGCGCGGCGGTGCGCCAGGCCATGGCCGATCCGGCCGCAGTGCTGCCGGCGATGTTTGCCCTGCGCGCGGCCGATCTGACCGGTGGTGGTGCCGATCCGGCCGGAGGCGACGAGGGGCGCGCCGATCCGGAGCGTGCGGCCGACCGGCTGTCGGGCCTGCTGATCGGGCTGGAGCTGGCGGCGCTACCCCGGACCGGCTGGCGGGCGGGAGAGGCGGTGGTGGTGATCGGCGCGCCGGCGCTGGCCGGGCGCTATGCGGTGGCGCTGGATGCCTGCGGCATTCCCGCCCGGCAGGTGTCGGGAGAGACACTGGTGATCGCGGGGCTTCGTGCCGCCCATGCCCAGATGATCGCGGCCGGGTCATGATCGCACGCGGTGCCGGTCCAACAGTGATCCGCCGCATGGTGCGGTGATCGCACATGATGTGGTGTATGAAGGAGGCGTGACCATGACGGCGTCGGACACGGCGATGATGGCATTGCTGGTCGATTGTGGCTGCGAACTTGGCGAGGCGCCGCTCTGGCATCCGTTGCGCGGCGAATTGCTGTTCGTCGACATCGCGGGCCGTGCTCTGCATGCGGTGGCGGGCGATGGCAGCCGGGGCCGGCGCTGGGATTTCGATGTCCCGGTCTCGGCGCTGGGCTGGATCGACCACGACCGGATCATGGTGGCGACCGCCCTGGGCTTCGTCGAGATCGACCTTGGGACCGACCGGCGCACCGTGCATGCGGCGCTTGAGGCCTGCAACCCGCGCACCCGGTCGAATGACGGCCGGGTCGATCCGTTTGGCGGATTCTGGGTCGGCACCATGGGTCTTGCCGGAGAGCGGGATATGGGCGCGCTCTATCGTCTGAGCGGGCGCGACATCACCACCCTGCGCCGGCCGATGTCGATCCCCAATGCCTGCTGTTTCACCGGCGATGGCCGCATCGGCTATAGCGGCGACAGCCTGACCGGCATCATCCATCGCTGGCCGATCGACCCGGCGACGGGCCTGCCCGCGGGCGCGCCCGAGGTGTTCGTCGACCTGTCCGGCGCCGGGGCGGCGCCCGACGGAGCGGTGGTCGATGCCGAGGATCATGTCTGGTGCGCGCTGTGGGATGGCGGGCGGGTGGTCCGCTATCGCCCCGATGGCACGCAAGAGCGGTCGATCGCGCTGCCGGTGTCGCGGCCGACCTGCCCGGCCTTTGGCGGCCCCGATCTGAAGACGCTGTATGTCACCTCGGCCTGGCAGGGCTTCACGCCGGCACAGCGCGCGGCCGAACCCCTGGCCGGCGGCGTGTTCGCCGTCCGCGTCGACACCCCCGGCCTGCCCGAGCCGGCCTTCCGGATGACGGGCACAATGTCGCATTCTTAAAAAGGTATTTCAGATATATCTTCTGGTCATCATGAGCCCCGCATCCGGAGGACATCCGATGACCAGCCAGTGCCAGCCCGCCGCCGCCGCGCCGTTCCGTGACCGCGCGCTTGGCGAGATCGCCGCCACCCTGCCCGGTGCCACGGCGGTATTCCGCCATCACCGGCTCGATTTCTGCTGCGGTGGCGACGTGCCGCTGGATCAGGCGGCCGCCCGTCGCGGTGTCGACCCGGCGGTGATCGAAGCGGCGCTGGATGCGCTGGAACCCGACGAGGTCAACGCCGCCGATCTGCCGACCGACGCGCTGATCGATCACATCCTGGTCTGCTATCACGAAGCTCACCGCCGCGACCTGCCCGAACTGATCCTGCTGGCGCGGAAGGTGGAGGCGGTGCATGCGGCCAATCCGGCGGTGCCGGCGGGGCTGGCCGATCTGCTGCGTGAGATGGCCGGCGTGCTGGAAATGCACATGAAGAAAGAGGAGCTGATCCTGTTTCCGGCGATGCGCCACAACCCGCAGGCGCTGGTCGCGCAGCCGATCCGCCAGATGCGTCACGAACATGACGATCATGGCGAGGCCCTGCGGCAGATCGAGGCGATCACCGGAGGGTTGGTGCTGCCCCAGGGCGCCTGCCGGTCATGGCAGGCGCTGTATCTGGGCCTGGGCCATCTGATGGGCGAGTTGATGGAGCACATCCATCTTGAAAACAACGTGCTGTTTCCGCGCTTCGAGCGTGATGCGGCGTTCTGAGCGGCATGGCGCGGGCATCTCCTGACCTATTCCGCCCGGGGGTGCCACGCCATGCCGGCGCCGCCGGCCAGGAAACCATTGATCGGCGGCATCTCTCCCAGCAGGGGCCGGATTGATGCCGCCGCGTCAGACCCGGCCATACGGCCGTCGATCACCGCGCGATAAATGCCGGCCACCGCGACCATGTCCACACTGTGGGGTGACAGCCGGAAGCCGGTGACGCCGGCTGTGCGCAGGTCGTCGATCCAGCCCGACAATTCCAGGCAGCCATGGGACAGGGTTTGAAGGCCGTTCACCGCCAGGAATGGCTGGCCATCCACCGTGTCGACCGGCATGCCGTCGGGATCCTGGCCGCAGACATAGCGACAGCCATCCTTGTGCAGACCATGGGCGCGGGCATGGTAGCAGCGTGCCGAGATGGCGAGCGGCGCCCGCCCGAAGACCTGAACCTCGATCGCGACCGCGCCACGCGCGGCGGCCAGGGCGGCGATGCCGGCCATCGGCAGTTCCGCGGGCAGGCACACCCTGACGGCACCCAGGGCGGCAAGGCAGGCCAGACTGGCGGGATTGTAGACATTGACATGCGGCCCCACCACATGCGGCCGGCCGGAAAGGCCATGGATCGCCGACATGTCGTTGGCCTCGATCAGCCAGTCGTCACTTGCGGTGAGGTCGCGGACCAGTGCCGTCTCCCGCGCGCCCTGAACCAGCGCCAGGGTGGAGATCACCACCTGTTTGCCGGCGCGGCGCAGGCGGTCGATGATCGCCGGCAGATGCGGGTCGATGAACGGCATCCGCTTGGCGCAGACCACCTCGCCCAGATGAACCACATCGATATCGGTCTCGTCGGCGATGCGGGCATAGAGGTCGTGGAGGGTGGCCGGGGGGCGATTGAACAGCATCGGCCCCAGCACCAGCCGGGCCGGGGGCGGCGTCGTGACGGTCGTCGCGGTCGTGCTCATGGGTATTCCGATCGTCATTGCCAGCCCCGACGATAGGCGCCGGCGGTGCCGCTGCCGCCCTCGCTCATGGCGGCGAGCGTGCCGGCGGTCGCCGGTTCGTCACGTCCGGCCTGATCCAGCGCCCGCCGGAAGGCGGCGACCACGGCCTCGACATAGGCGCGGCCGCGCTGGCGACCCTCGATCTTGATCGCCCTGACCCCGGCGGCGGCAAGCTCGGGCAGCATCGCCTCGACGTTCAGGCTGACAGGATCTTCAAACAGATAGACGCCATCCCGGCGCGGCCCGGATGCCGTGCCCGGCGTGGCGCCGCGCGGGGTGAACCGGCCCTTGCACAGGGTCGGATAGCCGACCGGCTCGCCTGGGGCAAAGCGGTCGACGGTCACGGCGCCAAGCCGTGCCAGGGTGGCGTCGCCATCCGGCTGATAGCGGATGTGGGCTGCGGGCGAGCAGGCGCCGGTGGTGTTGGGGCTTTCGCCGGTGACATAGGACGACAGCGCGCAGCGCCCTTCCGCCATCACGCACATGCCCCCGAAGGCGAAGACCTCGGTCTCGACCGTGATGCGGTGGTTCAGTGCCGCGATGTCGGCCAGCGACAGCACCCGTGGCAGCACCACCCGGCGCACGCCGAAATGCCGCTGATAGAAGGCGATCGCATCCTCGTTCGAGGCCGAGGCCTGCACCGACAGATGCAGCCGCAGATCGGGGTGGCGGTCGCGGGCATGGCCCAGCAGGCCGATATCGGCCAGGATCACCGCATCGACGCCAAGCGATGCCGCATCGTCCACCGCCTGACGCCACAGATGTTCCCGGCCGGCCTGGGGATAGGTGTTGCAGGCCAGATAGACGCCGGCGCCGCGGGCATGGGCATGGGCGATGCCGGCGGCCAGTTCATCGCGGGAGAAATTCAGCCCCGGAAAATTGCGGGCATTGGTGGCGTCACGGAAGCCGCAATAGACCACGTCGGCGCCGGCGGCAATGGCTGTGCGCAGGGCCGCCGGCGTGCCGGCGGGGGCCACCAGTTCCATGATGCCGCGGGCCGTGCGATCCTGGCGATCCGGGCGGCTCCGGTTGTCTGTGGCCCGGCTGTCGGCGGCGCGTCCGGTTCCGGTCATTGGTCGGGCTCCACATCGGGCTTGTGGGGGCGGCGGCGCGCGGTCTGGCGTTCCAGCACGCCCAAGCGGCTGTCGATCGCGGCCAGCCGGCGCAGCCCGGCATCGGCGCGGGCATCGCCCGGCCCGGTGATGGCCTTGGCGACGCGGGCCATGTCGCGGGTGGCGGCCGCATGCAACCGCAGGCCCAGGGCAATCGGCCGCATGGCGACATCGCCAATCCGGCCGCAACTGGCGCGGATGTCGGCCAGCAGGTCGATTTCGGCGTCGTCGACCGCATTGCGCAGGGCGACCATCAGGCTGGTATCGCCTTCGATGCGCAGCCGGCCGGCGAAGAACGCGGCGTCGCCGTCGCTCCGGCCCTGAAGCAGATCAAGCAGCAGGGCCAATGGACCGGATATCCGCGCCATGGCCAGCGCCATGTCATCCGGCCCGGCGATCCGCAGCGCCGGGTGATGCGGGTCGAGGTCGAGGAACAGCGGCCAGGGCAGATCGTCGGCCGTGACCAGCAGGCAGGGTCGGGCCGGCGGCGCGATATCCACCCCGGCCGCCAGCCGTTCGAACACGGCGGGGTGGCGTTGGCGGGTGACGCGCAGGGCGATGGCGAGCGCCCGGTTCACCCATGGCGCGGGCAGTGCCCGCAGCGGCGGCTGCAACAGAAGCAGCGGGCTGAGCTCTGGCGGCAGGGCGGCGTTTTGCTGTGCGGTCATCGGCGGATGTCCTCAGCGCGCGGGATAGCGGGTCAGGATCGACCAATAGGACGCGACAAACAGGGCGAAGCCGGCGATCCATGCGGCGGCGGCGGCCTCGATCAACGGCAGCACCGCATCGCCGGCAATCATCGGGCTGCCCGACAGGATGCGCAGCACGGCCGACAGGATCAGCAGCCCATAGACCAGCACCACCGCGGGGCCTGCATGCAGCGGCAATCCGGCATGCCCCAGGCTGGCGCGGCTCATCACCGCCATGGTCATCAGGCCGATGGCGCCGGCGGTCCAGGCATGCAGGGCAGCGGAGGGTTGCAGGATGTCGGGCCACAGGATCGCCAGCCAGAGGCCGGCAAAGCCCAACGGCACGAAGCCATAGGCCAGATGCAGCACCAGAACCAGCGGTTCGCCACCGCACCGCCCGCCACACCAGCGGGCCAGACGGATGGTGTGCGCGATCGCGGCCACAGCCGAAAGGGCGGCGGTCAGGATGGCGTCGGGGCGCGCGATCCAGGCCGCCAGCGCCACCGCCGCCACCGCCATACAGGCACCGTCGAGGTGGTCGAAGGCCACCGGCAGCGGGCCCGGGCCGCGCTTCGCCAGCCAGTTGCGGGTGAAGCTGGGCACGATCCGCCCGCCGACCAGCATGATCAGCAGCAGGGTGACGGCAAGCCCCACCCGCAGGCCGGTGCCGGTATCGATGCCGGCATCGGCGGCGGGGCCGGGCCAGAGCAGGGCGCCGTGAAACAGCGCATTGCCGGCGATCAGCAGCGCCAGGATCACCAGCACCTTCATGTTGCGGCTGTTGCGCGCGGCGATGATCTCGCGGCCGATGGCCAGGGCCAGCACCACCGGAAAGGCAAGGTCGACGAGTGCCGCCGCCTGTGCGCCGACAACCCCCGACAGCGCCACCGCCAGCCGGCCGGCCAGCCACAGCAGGCCCAGCAGCAGCACCGGCCGGCCCAGGATCGGCAGGCGCCCGGTCCAGTTGGGCACCGCCGTCAGCAGAAAGCCCGCCACCACCGCCGGCACATAGCCATAGATCATCTCATGGGCATGCCAGTCGATCAGCCCCAGCCCGGTCGGCAGCACCAGCATGCCGCGGAACAGGGGGATCCAGGCGACCATGGCGATCACCGCCCAGATCGCGGCGGCCATGAAGAACAGCCGGAAGCCATGCAGGATGGCAGGGCCGGTATAGGCGCGCCGGATCGCGGCCGATCCGGCCGGTTGCGGGTGGGATGCGCGGGTCATGGTATCGGGCTCCCAGCCTTTGTGGGGACCGGGCGGAAGCTCTCGACCACGGCCGGGTCGGTCTCGATGCGGCCGGCCTCCATCAGGTCGAGGCAATAGGGGATCGCCGGGAAGATCGCGGCCAGACAAACCGCGATCGCGGCCGGTTTGCCGGGCAGGTTGACGATCAGGCAGCGTCCACGGATGCCGGCGGTCTGGCGCGAGAGGATCGCGGTCGGCACGGTCTCGGCGCTGACCCGGCGCATCATCTCGCCGAAGCCCGGCATTTCCCGCGTGATGACCATGGCCATCGCCTCGGGCGTCAGGTCGCGGAGCGCCGGGCCGGTGCCGCCGGTTGTGAACACCAGACCGGCGCCGGCGGTGTCGGCAAGATCGATCAGCGTGTCGCGCACCGGGGCCACACCGTCGGGAATGATCCGGCGGTCGGGTATCCACGGGCTGCGGATTGCGGTTTCCAGCCACGCCGCGATCGCGGGGCCGCTCAGATCCTCATAGATCCCGCGACTGGCGCGGTCTGAAATGGTGACGATGCCGATGCGCATGATGACATGGTCCTGGATCGTAAGAGGGGGGTGTCCGCCGGCCGGCGGACAACCATGCAGGCTTCAGCCACCCAGCGCCGCCATGGTGCGGCCGATGCCATGGGCGGCATCGCGGGTGATGGCGAAATCATGGCCCTGTGGCTTCAGGCGCAGGGTCTGGCGGATCAGCGCCTCGGTGGCATCCGGTGTGCCGGCCCGCAGCGCCGGTGCCAGATCGACCGCGCCATCATGGCCAAGGCAGGTGTAAAGCCGGCCGGCGGCGCTGATCCGCACCCGGTCGCAGCTTTCACAGAAGCGGTGCGACAGCGGCGTGATCAGGCCCAGCCGGCCACCGGTTTCCGCAACCCGCAGATAGCGCGCCGGGCCTGCCGTGCGATCGGGCAGGCGGGTCAACGTCCAGCGCGTCGCCAGATCGTCGCACAGGCTGTCGAGCGACAGAAACTGCGTGCGGCGGTCATGGCCGGTCTCGCCAAGCGGCATCACCTCGATCAGCGTCAGATCCATGCCCCGGCCATGGGCGAAGCGGATCAACCCGTCGACCTCGCGCTCGATAACACCGGCCAGCGCCACGGCGTTGATCTTGACGTGCAACCCCGCCGCCTGCGCCCGATCGAGCCCGTCGAGCACGCCGTCCAGCCGGCCGCCACGGGTCAGGCGGTGGAAGGTGTCGGGGTCGAGGCTGTCGAGTGACACGTTCACCCGCCTTATGCCGGCCGCCGCCAGTTCCTTGGCATGAACGGCCAGCCTCGTGCCGTTGGTGGTCAGGGTCAACTCGTCGAGCCGCCCGTCGACCACCGCCTCGCCCAGTCGCTCGATCAGCGCCATCACCCCGCGCCTGACCAGCGGCTCGCCACCGGTCAGACGGATGCGCCGCACGCCATTGGCCATGAAGATGTCGGCCAGCCGTGCCAGTTCTTCGATGGTCAGGATCTGATCGCGCGGCATGAACACCGGCCGCGCCGCCATGCAGTACACGCAGCGCAGGTCGCAGCGGTCGGTCACCGACAGCCGCAGATAGCGCACCTGCCGGCCGAACGCATCGGTCAGCGGGCAGCCGGTGCCCGGCGTCGTGGCGGGCCGTCGGCCGACACCTGCCAGACGCGGCGGCAGCGCGCTCATGACTGAAGCTCCGCGATCCTGGCGGGCTGCCTCATCACCCCTCGGCACCAGTCGAGGATCTGTGCGGCATCCGCTTCCAGCACGGTCGCCAGCCCGCCATGGAAGGCGGCACAGGCCGGCATATAGGCCGGCCGCGCGGCGGTCAGCACGGGAATGCCGGCATCCAGGGCGGCGATCATCGCCGCGCGCAGGCCCTGGCCATCGGCCTCGCCCTTGCCGAAGCGGTTGATGATCAGCAGGTCGATGCCCTGGCCGATCGCGACCTGTGCCGCCGCCGATGCCTCGGCCAATCCGCGCGGGTCCAGCCGGCAGCCGCGCGCGGACGGCCCCAGATCCTGCGAGATCCGGATCAGGGCGCCGGTGCGGAGATCTTCCAGATCCATGGCGGCGCAACATCCGGCGGGGGCGGGCCCCTCGCGTTGCAGGAACCCGCCCGGTATCCGGCCCTCGGCCATCAACTGGCGGGCGACAGCCTCAAATATCGCATCGACCGGCCCCGCATCGACCGGAATCCTGTCGTCGAAGTCGATGACGCCGAGTGGCGCCAGATCGGTGAAGATCGTCATGACCGGGCTCCTTGCAGACCGGACGAGAGGCAGGAAAACGGCAGCCAGCCCACAGGGTCGCCGGGGCGGATATCGCCCGCCGCCGCATCGACCACGGCAAAACCCGTGGCCCCGGCCAGCGGCATCAGCCGCGCGGCGCTGCTCGGACCCATGATGCGCAGCACCGGCCGGCCGGCCGGGTCGATGCCCCCGGTCCGCGCCGGCAGATATTCGGGCCGGGCCGGCAGGTATTCGGTCCGGCCCGGCCGGTGGGTCAGGGCGGTGCCGGATACATGGCCGGCATGGCCGGTCGGCGGCACGCCGCCGGACTGCCCCGACAGGCGGCGCAGCATCGCGGTCGCGAACAGCTCGTGGCCCAGAAACGCCGCCGCCGGATTGCCGGGCAGACCCAGGAACGCGCTGCCACCGATGCGGCCCAGCATCACCGGCCGGCCGGGCTTGATCGCCACGCCCCAGCTATCGATCACGCCGCCCGCGGCCACGAAGGCCGGTTTCAGATGATCGCGGTCGCCGACCGAGGCGCCGCCGGTCGACAGGATCAGATCGAACCGGCCGGCGGCGGCGGCGATCGCGTCGCGGACCGCCGCCGCCTGATCGGGAATGGCGCCAAGGTCGGTCAGTATCGTGGACGGGCCTGTCAGCAGCGCCAGCAGCATCGGGCGGTTGGAATCATGGATCCGGCCGGGGCCGAGCGGCTGGCCCGGCGGCACCAGTTCGTCGCCAAGCGTCATCACCGCCACCCGCAGGCGCGGCAGGACCGGCACCGCCGCATGGCCGGCGATGGCCAGCAGGGCGATGTGGCGGGCATCAATGCGGGTGCCGGCGGCCAGAATGACGGTGCCGGCCGGCGCATCCTCGCCGGCGCGCCGGATATGGGCGCCGATGGCCGGATCGCGGCGCAGCGTGATCCGGCCGTCGGTGCTGGTGCAGTCTTCCTGCGCCACCACCCGGTCGAAGCCCGCCGGCAGGGCGGCACCGGTCAGGATGCGCACGGCATGGGGGCGGGTGCCGTCGGCGGCCGGCGCGGGGCCGCCGGCGGCGGCGACACCGGTCACCGGCAGCACCCACGGCCCGGATGCGCCGGCCACGGAACCAGATGTCAGGGCATGAGACGACAAGGCATAGCCATCCATCGCGGCGTGATCGAAGCCCGGCATCGGATAGGGGGTGGCGATGGCGGCGGCGGCGATCCGCCCCGCCGCCTCGGCCAGTGGCACGGTCTCCACACCCCCGACCGCCACGCACAAGGCCTCGGCGCGGGCGACGGCGGCCGTGACATCCAGCAACCGGCCGGCGTCACGGTCGCAGACACAGCCATCGCCCGAGGGCGCGCGCGATATGTCGGCAGGGGTCATTTCACATACTCCGTCATGACGAGCGGCACGCCGCGCCGTGCCGCCATCCGCTGGCCCAGCACCACCAGATCCTGATGGCCCAGCCGGGCCCTGGCGATCGGCAGCACGATGGCGTTTTCCAGGCACAGATGCCGCCGTTCGCGCGTGGCGAAATCGTGGAGCATCGCCGCCAGCGCCGGGGCGGGTGTGCCGCCGGCCCGGTCGATCTGGCCAAGCCCGTCGAGAATGCGGTCGTGGGCAAGCCGGCTGGCGTCGTGGTCGCGGGCCAGACTGGTCAGGATGTCCTGAATCCGGTCATCGGCGGTGGCGCGGCTGCGCAGCAGCGGAAACAGGTCGTCTTCCTCGTCGGTCCAGTGCACCTCGATCTGGGTGGCGAGGAAGCGCACCGCGGCGCCGATCAGCACCGGCGGGGCTGCGGCACCCTCGGCGATCCGGTCGAAGACCCGGCACAGGGTGCGCTGACGGAAATGGTCGGCGAAGATCCGGTCCAGCGGTGTCGCGAACAGCGATGGCGGCAGGCTCTCGGTCAGGGCCTGAAGGTCGATCCGGTCTGTCTCCATGTCCAGGGCCTCCGTCCGTGGCCGTCATCCGGCCACGGACCCAAGGATTGCGGGGGGGGGGCGGTGCCGCGATCGGCGGCGCTATTGCACCAGCGGGCCGTCGGCGGCATCCAGGGTGATGCCGCGAATATCGGCGGCGCCGGCCAGAACACCGATGAACTGTGCCACGCCGCGGCTCCAGCTCGACGCCTCCAGCCAGGCGGCGATGCGGGCTTCGACCAGCTCGAAAGGCAGGGTTTCGCCGGCAATGACCCGGTCGAGGGCGATGACGTGGACGCCGAAGCGGGAGCCGACGGGTTCGGCCACCATCTGCCCGGCACCCAGCCCCGCCAGGGCGCGTTCGAATTCGGGCACCGTGGAGCCTGCGGTCACCTGCCCCAGATTGCCGCCCTGGGCGCGTGACGGGCAGGCGGAATGAGCCTCGGCCAGCGCCGCGAAGGCCGAGGGATCGTCTTGCAGCACCGCGATCAGCCGCCGGGCGGTGTCTTCGGCGGTCTTGCGCGCCGTGGCGTCGCTTTCCGGTGCCGCCAGCAGAATGTGGCGCGCCTCATAGATTGTGCCGCTGGTGAATTTGCCGGGGTTGCGGTCGTAATACCGCCGGCAGGCCACCGCGTCGGCCGTGGGTGTGGTCACCTCGGCATCGAGCAGCGCGCGCAGCAGCGCGTCGTCGTCGACCTCGCGCTTGCCGGCCGCATCGATTTCGGGCTCGGCCTGCAGGTCGCGGCGGCGGGCGGCGCTCAGCAGCAATTCGCGGATCACCAGCGCGCGGGCGGCCTCGGCATAGGCGCGCCGGGCATCCGGGGCCGGATGATTGTGCATCTCGGCCCGGATCTCGGCCTCGCCGATCACCACGCCATCGACCGAGATGTCCGGCAGGTCGGGCATCTGGGGTTCGGCTGGTGCCTGGGTTGCGGCGGATGGCTGGGTTGCGGCCGCGCGGGCGGCGGCGGCGGCCTGTGCCGCCTGGGCGCGGGGATGGACATGGCGGTGGCCGGGCACCGCGCTCGGGCTGTCGGTGGGCATGGTCTTGGGGAAGCGGCCGTCACGAAAGATCGTCGCCATCGGATCGTCCTCCTTATTCGGCCGGCATGCGGCGGGTGGGGGTGGCGGATGCGGGCCTGCGGGTGCGCACCACCTGAAAGCCCGGCCGCCACAGATAGCGGATCGGCGCGCTGAGCATGTGCACCAGCCGGGTGAAGGGGAACAGCAGAAGGATGGTCATGCCCAGCATCAGATGCAGCTTGAAGATGATGTGGACGTCGCTGATATAGCCGGCGGCCCGGCCATCCAGGGTGAAGATGCCCTGCGCCCAGTTCATGAACTTCACCATCTCGTGGCCATCCAGATGGCCCAGCGACAGCGGAATCGTCAGCAGACCCAGCGCCAGTTGCAGCCACAGCATGCAGATGATCAGCAGATCGGTGGGGCCGGAGGTGCGGCGGATACGCGGGTCGAGGAACCGGCGGTGGATCAGCAGGCTGGCGCCGATGATCGCCATCACCCCGGCGATGCCGCCGGCCACGATCGCCAGAAGCTGCTTGGCGCCATGGCTGATGCCCAGTGCGTCGAAGATCCCGATGGGGGTCAGCAGCCCGACCAGATGGCCGCCCAGAATGACCAGCACGCCGATATGGAACAGCACCGATCCCCAGATCAACTGCCGCCGGCGCAGAAGCTGGCTCGATCCCGACCGCCAGGTATAGGGATCGCGGTCATAGCGCAGCACGCTGCCAAGCACCATCACCACCAGCGCGATATAGGGATACACCCCGAACAGGGCGGTGTTCAGATAGCTGGCCATCACACGGTCTCCCTCGATGGCATCGTTGGGGCGTGGGTCGTGGCGGCGGCCGAGGCGGGCGTGGCGGGGGCGGGGGCATGAGTGGCGGGGGCGGGGCGGGCGGCGGCGCGAAGCTGGCGCCGCAGCCGGTCGGGGCCGCAACTGTCGGTGCCGGCGCCGGCGGCGCCGAACATCACCGCCTCTTCCTCCCAGATCCGGTCCAGGGCCTCAAGATCGGTCGGGTCGTCATCGGGCATGGCCATCAATCCGGCGACCACCGCCGGATCGGGGGCCGTATGGGCAGGCGACGCGGCCGCCAGCGCCACCAGAACCGCCAGGGCGGCGGCATAGGGATTGTCCCGCGCCACAAGCCGGGCATGCAGGGCCTGGGTGATATGGGCGATCTGGTCCAGCAGGCCGGCGGCCTCGTCGGGCGCGCGGGTCGACAGATATTCCAGAAACAGCGGCAGGTGGTCGGGCAGTTCGCGGGCGGCGATGACAAAGCCGGCGGCTTCGTACATGTCCTTCAGATCGACCATGGCCTGCCCGCGATCGCGGCTTTCGCCGTGGACATGCTCGAACAGATGCAACGACAGCACCCGGGTGCGATCGAACAGCAGGACATAGGCTTCCTGCGCGTCGTAAAGATCCTGGCCGGCGATATGGTCGACCAGCCGGGCAAGGTTGCCGGCCAGATCGGGCGCCAGGGTTGGTTCGGCGGCAATGGCGGCGCGCAGGTCCGGCGCTGCCGCCTGAAGCTCCGCCGTCGGATAGGACAGCAGCAGCGACACGATCCTGATCAGACGTGACATGGCGATGACCTCCCCGGGCTCAGAACACATCGGTTGGTGTCTGCACCGTCCGGGTGCGTTTCGCGCCGAACAGGTCGACGGTCGACGTGCCCCCGGAACAGCCATTGCCGAACGAGAACCCGCAGGAACCACGGACGTCATAGGCGTCCTCGCCGATCTCGCGATGGCTGGTCGGAATGACGAAGCGGTCCTCGTAATTCGCGATCGCCATGATCCGGTACATCTCCTCGATGATCGGACCGCTGAGGCCGACGCGGGCGGCCAGCGCCTCGTCGATCACGCCGTCGATGGTCTTGGCGCGCATATAGCCGCGCATCGCCAGCATCCGTTCAAGCGCCGTCACCACGGGCTCTTCCTTGCCGGCGGTCAGCAGATTGGCGAGGTAGCGCACCGGAATCCGCAGCGAGCGGACGTCGGGCATGCCGCCATCCAGTCCGATCTTGCTGGCATCGGCGGCGGACTGGATCGGCGACAGGGGCGGCACATACCAGACCATCGGCAGCGTCCGGTATTCAGGGTGCAGCGGGAAGGCGATCTTCCATTCCATCGCCATCTTCCAGACCGGCGATTTGCGGGCGGCATCCAGCCAGGCCTCGGGCACGCCGTCGAGCCGCGCCTGGGCGATCACCTCGGGGTCGTTCGGGTCCAGGAACACCCGGAGCTGCGCCTCGTAGAGATCCTGTTCGTCCTCGGTCGATGCGGCCTCGGCGATCCGGTCGGCATCATAGAGCAGCACGCCCAGATAGCGGATGCGCCCGACGCAGGTTTCAGAGCAGACGGTCGGCTGGCCGGCCTCGATGCGCGGATAGCAGAAGATGCACTTCTCGGATTTCCCCGAAGACCAGTTGTAATAGATCTTCTTGTACGGGCAGCCCGAGACGCACATCCGCCAGCCACGGCATTTCTCCTGATCGATCAGAACGATGCCGTCGTCTTCGCGCTTGTAGATGGCGCCGGATGGGCAGGCCGCGACGCAGGTCGGGTTCAGGCAGTGCTCGCAGAGCCGGGGCAGATACATCATGAAGGTGTTCTCGAAGGCGCCGTAGATCTCCTTCTCGACCTCGGCGAAATTATAGTCGGCCGAGCGCTTCGAGAATTCGCCGCCCAGGATTTCCTCCCAGTTCGGCCCCCATTCGATCTTCTCCATCCGCTGGCCGGTGATCAACGAGCGCGGCCGCGCGGTCGGCGGCGTCTGGACCTCGCCGGCGCTTTGCAGGTGACCGTAATCGAAATCGAACGGCTCGTAATAATCGTCGATCTCGGGCAGGTCCGGATTGGCGAAGATCTTGGCCAGGATGCGCCATTTGGCGCCCATGCGGGGCCGGATACGGCCATCGGTGCCGCGGGTCCAGCCACCATTCCAGCGCTTCTGGTTCTCCCAGTCCTTCGGGTAGCCGATGCCCGGCTTGGTCTCGACATTGTTGAACCAGGCGTATTCCACGCCCTCGCGGTTCGTCCACACGTTCTTGCAGGTCACAGAACAGGTGTGACAGCCGATGCATTTGTCCAGATTAAGGACCATGCCGACCTGTGCTCGGATCTTCATTCCGCCGCCTCCTCACGATACGGCCCATCCAGCCACTCGACCTTGTCCATCCGCCGGACGATGACGAACTCATCCCGGTTGGAGCCGACCGTGCCGTAATAGTTGAAGCCGTAAGATTGCTGCACGTAGCCGCCGATCATGTGTGTCGGCTTGGTAATCGCGCGGGTGACGGAGTTGTGGATGCCACCGCGCTGCCCGGTGATCTTCGATCCCGGCGTATTCACGATCTTTTCCTGGGCGTGATACATGTAGAGCGTGCCCTGCTTCATCCGCTGGGACACGACCGCCCGCGCCACCAGGGCGCCGTTGGTGTTGTAGACTTCCACCCAGTCGTTATCGACAATCTGGCCGCGGGCGGCATCCACTTCCGACATCCAGACCACCGGCCCGCCGCGATTGAGCGTCAGCATCATCAGATTGTCGGAATAGGTGGAATGGATGCCCCATTTCTGGTGCGGGGTGATGAAGTTCAGCACCACCTGCGGGTTGCCGTCGTCCTTGGCATGGATCACCGGCGCCACCGACCGGGTGTCGATCGGGGGGCGATAGACGCAGAACCCCTCGCCGAAGGCCCGCATCCACAGATGATCCTGATACAACTGCTGACGACCGGTCAGCGTCCGCCAGGGGATCAACTCGTGGACATTGGTATAGCCGGCATTATAGCAGACGGTTTCCGACTCGATCCCCGACCAGGTCGGCGACGAGATGATCTTGCGCGGCTGGGCGACGATGTCGCGGAAGCGGATCTTCTCGTCTTCCTTGGCGCGCGCCAGATGGGCATGCTCGCGGCCGGTGGCCTTCGACAAGGCGTCCCATGCCTTGACCGCGACCTCGCCATTGGTCTCGGGCGCCAGCATCAGGATGACCTCGGTCGCATCGATGTCGCTGTCGATGCGGGGCCGGCCGGTGGTGCTGTGGCCGGCCGCGACCACACCGTTCAGCCGGCCCAGGGCCTCGACCTCATGGCCGGTGTTCCAGGTGATCCCCTTGCCGCCATTGCCCAGTTTGTCGAGCAGGGGGCCAAGGGCGGTGAAGCGGTCGTAGAGGGCCGGATAGTCGCGTTCGACCACCGCCACCGATGCCATCGTCCGCCCGGGCACAGGTCTGGTGCCATCGCGCTTCCAGTCGTGGACGTCATAGGGCTGGGCCATTTCGCCGGGCGTGTCGTGCAGGATCGGCACCAGCACCACATCGGTTTCCACCCCCAGCACTTCCGGGGCGATGTCGGAAAACGACCGCGCCAGCCCTTTGAAGATCTCCCAGTCGCTGCGCGCCTCCCAGGCCGGATCGGCGGCGCTCGACAGCGGGTGGATGAAGGGGTGCATGTCCGAGGTGTTGAGGTCGTTCTTCTCGTACCAGGTGGCGGTGGGCAGCACGATGTCGGAATAGACGCAGGTGGTCGACATCCGGAAGTCCAGCGTCACCAGCAGGTCGAGCTTGCCGCGCGGCGCCTCGTCATGCCAGGCGGCCTCCATGCTGTTCAGCCGGCCTTCCGCGCCCAGATCGCGGCCCAGAACCCCGTGCGAGGTGCCGAGCAGGTGCTTCAGGAAATATTCATGGCCCTTGCCCGACGATCCGAGCAGGTTCGACCGCCAGATGAACATGTTGCGCGGCCAGTTGGCCGGATCGTCCGGATCCTCGCAGGCCATGCGCAGCGTGCCCGACGACAGGCCGTCGGCGACGTAATCGGGCACCGCCTTGCCGGCGCGGGCGGCATCGGCGGCAACGCCAAGCGGATTGCTCTGCAATTGCGGCGCCGATGGCAGCCAGCCCATCCGCTCGGCGCGGATGTTGTAATCGATCAGCGTGCCCGACCAGTCGCCATCGGGTGCCGTCGGCGACAGGATGTCGCGCACGTCCAGGGTTTCATAACGCCACTGGTCGGTATGGGCATAGAAGAACGAGGTGCCGTTCATCTGCCGGGGCGGGCGGCTCCAGTCCAGCCCGAAGGCCAGCGGCAGCCAGCCGGTCTGCGGCCGCAGCTTTTCCTGGCCGACATAATGGCTCCAGCCGCCACCGGACTTGCCGATGCAGCCGCACATGATCAGGAGATTGATGATCCCCCGGTAATTCATGTCCATGTGGTACCAGTGGTTCAGCCCGGCACCCAGGATCACCATCGACCGGCCTTCGGTCTTTTCGGCATTGCGGGCGAATTCGCGGGCCACGGTGATGATGTGGCCCTGCGGCACGCCGGTGATCTTCTCGGCCCAGGCCGGGGTATAAGGCTCGTTCCGGTCGTAATCGCGGGCGACATTGCCGCCACCCAGGCCGCGATCCAGGCCGTAATTGGCGGCCATCAGGTCGAAGACCGTGGCGACCAGCGCCTCGCCGCCGGCCAGCGTCACCCGCTTTGCCGGCACGCGCCGCACCAGCACGTCGGCATGGTCGGTGCCTTCGAAATGATCGTGTTTGCGGTTGCCGAAATAGGGGAAGCCGACCTCGGCCACCGCGTCGTGATCGGCGGGGTCGATGAAGGTCATCGCCAGATCGACGTCGCGGCCCTGGCCGTCCTTGGGCTCAAGGTTCCAGTGGCCCTGCTCGCCCCAGCGGAAACCGGCCGATCCGCGCGGGGCCACGATCCGGCCGGTCCGGCGGTCGACGGCCACGGTCTTCCAGTCGGGATTGTCGGCCTCGCCCAGCGCGCCGTCGAAATCGGCGGCCCGCAGCAGCCGCTCGGGCACCAGATGGCCGTTCTTCTCGACCAGCCGCACCAGCATCGGCATATCGGTATAGCGGCGGCAGTAGTCCTCGAAATAGGGTGTCTGGCGGTCGAGATGGAATTCGCGCAGCACCACATGGCCCAGCGCCATGGCCAGCGCCGCGTCGGTGCCCTGTTTGGGGTGCAGCCACAGATCCGAGAACTTGGCGGCCTCGGAATAATCCGGCGACACCACCACCGATTTGGCGCCCTTGTAGCGGGCCTCGGTATAGAAATGGGCGTCGGGGGTACGGGTCTGGGGAACGTTCGATCCCCACAGGATCAGGAAGCCGGCATTGTACCAGTCGGCCGATTCCGGCACGTCGGTCTGCTCGCCCCAGGTCATGGGCGATGCCGGCGGCAGGTCGCAATACCAGTCATAGAATGACAGGCACACCCCGCCCATCAGCGACAGATAGCGCGAGCCGGCGGCATAGGACACCATCGACATGGCCGGGATCGGCGAGAACCCGACCACGCGGTCGGGGCCGTGGGTCTTGACGGTATAGGCGTTGGCGGCGGCGATGATCTCGTTGACCTCGGCCCAGTCGGCGCGCACGAAGCCGCCCAGGCCGCGCATCTTCGTATAAGCCGCCCGCTTCTCGGGCGCCTCGACGATCGAGGCCCAGGCCGCGACCGGCGCCAGCGTCGCCCGGGCCGCCCGCCACAGCTTCAGCAGCCGCGAGCGGATCAGCGGATGCTTCACCCGGTTGGCGGAATACATGTACCAGCTATAGCTGGCGCCACGGGCGCAGCCGCGCGGCTCGTGATTGGGCAGGTCCGGCCGGGTGCGCGGATAGTCGGTCTGCTGGGTTTCCCAGGTGACGATCCCGCCCTTGACATAGATCTTCCACGAGCACGATCCGGTGCAGTTCACGCCATGGGTGGAGCGGACGATCTTGTCGTGCTGCCAGCGCTTGCGATAGGCGTCTTCCCACGAGCGGCTTTCGGTGGTGGTGACGCCGTGACCGTCCGAGAAGGTGCCGGCGGTCTTCACGGCCAGGAAGTTCAGGCGGTCGAGAAGATGGCTCATCTCTCCGTATCCTTTCGTGATGTCGGACGGGTCAGCACGGCACCGACGCGTTTTTGCGGGTGTAGAAGAACCAGGTGACGGCGACACAGGTGACATAGAAGACAAGGAAGCCGATCAGGGCCGCTTCCGGGCCGCCGGTGGCGGCGATCGAGCTGCCATAGGCCTTGGGGATGAAGAAGGCGCCATAGGCGGCGAGGGCCGAGGTGAAGCCGATGATCGCGGCGGATTCGCGCTCCGCCTGGCGGAGCCGTTCCGGCGGCGCCATGCCCGGGCTGGTCCGGTCGACGACGGTGCGCATGATCACCGGGATCATCTGGAAGGTGGAGGCGTTGCCGATGCCCGTGGCCAGGAACAGCACCATGAACATGGCGAAGAAGCCCCAGAACGCGCCGGGCTGATCCTTGATGCCCAGGAAGTAGAGCACGCCCAGCACGCCGGCGATCATCAGCAGGAAGGTCCAGAAGGTGACGCGCCCGCCGCCGAAGCGGTCGGAAATCCAGCCGGTGCCGGCTCGCGACAGGGCGCCGACCAGCGGCCCCAGGAACACGAATTGCAGCGAGTCGACCTCAGGGAACTGGGTCTTGGCCAGCAGCGGGAAGGCGGCGGCATAGCCGATGAACGATCCGAAGGTGCCGGTATACAGCCAGCACATGATCCAGTTGTGGCCGCGGCTGAAGATCACCGCCTGCTCCTTGAACGACGCGCGGGCAGACGCGATGTCGTTCATGCCGAACCAGGCGGCGATGGTGGCGACGATCAGGAACGGCACCCAGATGAAGCCGGCATTCTGCACCCACAGCAGGTCGCCGGCGCTCGTGGCCCGCCCGCTGCCGCCCATCGCGCCGAACACGCTCATGGTGATGACCAGCGGCACCAGGAACTGCATGACGCTGACGCCCAGATTGCCGAGGCCCGCGTTCAGGGCCAGGGCGTTGCCCTTTTCGGCCTTGGGGAAGAAGAAGCTGATATTTGCCATCGACGAGGCGAAGTTGCCGCCGCCCAGGCCGCAGAGCAGTGCCAGCACCAGGAAGATGACATAAGGCGTGTCGGGGTTCTGGACCGCATAGCCGATGCCGAAGGCGGGGATCAGCAGGGATGCGGTGGTCAGGGTGGTCCACAGCCGGCCGCCGAAGATCGGCACCATGAAGGAATAGAAGATGCGCAGCGTGGCGCCCGACAGGCCGGGAAGGGCGGCCAGCCAGAACAACTGGTCGGTGGTGTAGGTGAACCCGATCGCCGGCAGCTTGGCGATCACCATGCTCCACACCATCCAGACCGAGAAGGCAAGCAGCAGGCAGGGGATCGAGATCCACAGATTGCGCCGGGCGATGCGCCGGCCGGTGCTCTGCCAGAAGCCCGGATCCTCGGGGCGCCAGTCCTCGATCACCCGGCTCATGGCGGCGGTCTGTGCCGGCCCATGGATTTCCCGCATCTCGGGCAGATCGGGCAGGGCGTCGAGTTCGGTCGACAGGTGCTGGCGTTCCATCTGCCGGATCGACAGATGCATCCAGATGAAGGCCACCGACACGATCGCGAACAGCAGCATGAAGCAGCTTGTCCAGATGCCGGTCAGGTCGAGCATGACCCCGAAGATCAGCGGCAGGACGAAGCCGCCAAGCCCGCCGATCAACCCGACCAGGCCGCCGACGGCGCCGACATGATCGGGATAATAGACCGGGATATGCTTGTAGACCGCGGCCTTGCCCAGCGACATGAAGAAGCCCAGGACGAAGATCAGGATCACGAACGGCACAAGGCCCATGCTGGTCGTGAAGCTGATCGGCCCGCGGATGCCATGGATGACATAATCGGTCGCGGGGTAGGACAGCATGAAGGTGGCGATCGCCGAGACGCCGAAGGTCCAGTACATGATCGTCCGCGCGCCCTTGCGGTCAGACAGATGTCCGCCATACGCACGGAAGATGCTGGCCGGCACCGAATAGAACGCGGCAAGCAGGCCGGCGGTCTTGATGTCGAGGCCATAGACGCCGACCAGATAATGCGGCAGCCACAGCGCCAGCGACACGAAGGCGCCGAAGACGAAGAAGTAATAGAGCGCGAACCGCCACACCTGCAGACGCTTCAGAGGCTCAAGCTCCAGGAAGGCGCTGCGCGGGCGGGTGCCGCTGGCGCGCCGGGCGATGGTCTGCGGATCGTCGGAGGTGACCAGCCAGAAGATGACCGCCGTCACCGCCAGAACCGCCGCCCAGATCAGGGCGACCATGGTCCAGCCGAAGGCGACCATGATCAGCGGTGCCAGCAGCTTGGTGACCGCGGCACCGACATTGCCGGCGCCGAAGATGCCCAGCGCCGTGCCCTGGCGTTCACGCGGATACCATTTCGACACATAGGCCACGCCGACCGCGAATGTGCCGCCGGCAAGCCCCACGCCCAGCGCCGCGACCAGCATCATGGTGTAGGTTTCGGCAAAGGCCAGCAGCGCGGTCGCGGCCGCCGCCGCCAGCATGGTCAGCGCGAAAACCGGGCGCCCGCCATACTGGTCGGCCCAGACCCCCAGCACGATCCGGACCAGAGAGCCGGTCAGGATCGGCGTGCCGACGAGAAGGCCGAACTGGGTATCGCTCAACCCCAGATCCTGCTGGATGCGGATGCCGATGATCGAAAAGATTGTCCAGACGGCAAAAGAGATGGTGAAGGCAAAAGTACTCATACCGAGTATCTTGCCGGCTTGCGGGGTTGCGGCGCTGGTCTGAGCCTGCATGATTATCCACCTGCCTTGGCGAGCCTGACGGAGGGTTCGCATTTGGGGGTGACCAGACGTTATTTTGATGACGCGCCGTAGATGTTGATCCAGATCAAAAATTGCGGAGAGAGAGTCGAAACAAAGCTTGGGATGATGTTCGCGCTATGGAGAATGACTATATCTATCATGGTGATTTACATTCGCAGAGGCAGAGGGTATATGTTCATCAAATTCAGCCTTGATAAATATCAAGGAAAGCCACATGCGCCCAAATGACCTGCCTGGCATCCGGGACTTGCCCCTGTTCCGCAGCATGGACGAAGCCAGCTTCGCCGAGCTGATGAATGCCGCTTATCTTCAGAAATTTCCCCGTCAGGTTGATTTGATTCTTGAGGGAGAACCGGCTGATTTCCTGTATGTGGTGATCGAGGGCTGCGTCGAGCTGTTCAGCCGCCATGCCGGGCGCGAGACGACCCTGGGAATGGTGGTGCCGGTGAGTTCGTTCATTCTGGCGGCGGTGATCCGCGACGCGGTGTATCTGATGTCGGGCCGGACCACGGAAGCCTCTCGCATCCTGATGATCCCGTCCGAGAATATCCGGGCGATCTTCGAGAAGGATGGCGCCTTCGCGCGCGCCATCGTGCGCGAACTGGCGCTCGATTTCCGGGTGATGATCAAGGAATACAAGAACCTGAAGCTGCGCCCGGGGATCGAGCGGCTGGCCAACCGGCTGTTGCGTCTTCACGATCAGAACGCGGCCGCCGGCAGCTTCATGCTGCCTTACGACAAGAAGACGCTGGCCTCGATCCTTGGCATGACGCCGGAAAACCTCTCGCGCGGCTTCGCGACCCTCAGGGCCTATGGGGTGGATGTCGCGGGCAACACGGTCACCATTGCCGATGTCGACGATCTGCGGGCGTTCGCGAAGATGAACCCTCTCATCGACCAATAACATCGATCGCGACCTGATCGCGGCGCGGCCGCAAGATGCTGACCTCGAAGTCCTTGGCGAGGCGGCGGCATCGCCCGAGCCAGGCGAAGGTTCGTTCGACCACCCAGCGGCGGGGCAGAAGCTCGAAGCCCTTGGCGGTGTCGGAGCGCTTGATGATCTCGAAGGTCCAGTGGCCCAGCGCGGCCATGGCGTCGCGCAGCTTGTCGCCGGCATAGCCGCCGTCAGCGAAGATGTGGCGCAGCCACGGATAGAGCGAACGGATCGACGCCAGCAGGTCGGGCGCGCCGTCACGGTCCTGGATGTCGGCGGGGTGAGCACGCCGACCAGATGGCCCTCGGTGTCGGTGAGGATATGGCGCTTGCGGCCTTTGATCTTCTTGCCGGCGTCGAAGCCGCGCGGCCCGCCGCTTTCGGTGGTTTTCACCGACTGGCTGTCGATGACCCCCGCCGTGGGGCGGGCCTCGCGCCCGACCATCTCGCGCAGGGCCATGACCAGCATGTGGTTGATCTGCGCCAGCAAGCCCGTGTGCGACCAGGCGTAGAAGTAGCCCTGCACCGTCGAGTAGGGCGGAAAGTCCTTGGGGATCGCACGCCATTGGCAGCCGGTCGAGGCCATGTACAGGATCGCCTCCACCACCGAGCGCGGGTTGGTCTTTCTCGGCCGCCCCCGCCTCGGCGCCGCCGGCAACAACGGGGCGACCAACGCCCACTCCGCGTCGGTAAGATCGCTTGCGTAGCGCAAGCCCTCGCGCCGATAGTGCCAGCGGGTGGTTTCAGTCCAAGCCATCGTGATCTACATTGAGCTTCACAAGCCAACGGAATCACAACCGATTGAAATCAACCACCTTCTTTTTCAGTCAGACTCTGAATGATCTGAGAATCAGGGGCATCATCTGACACTGCCGACAGTCAAAGAACCGGCACGCGATAAAAAAAGCGGCCCCCAGAGCCTGTTGCAGAATGGGCTCCAACCCTGTCGATGTCCGCTTGCCCCCGCGCTGCGGGGCTGATTCCCTCGGGTGAG